>JAGODW010000234.1:0-1458 GCA_017998025.1 Spirochaetales bacterium | reverse complement strand
CAGGTGATTCTCTCCTTCATCCGACTTCGGATAGCAAAACTGAACATACCTGCGGTACAACAGGAACTGTGTGAATTGGAGAACCGAATCCATGCGATGGCTCATGCCCAGGAACTGTTGTACGAATCTCCAGATTTCATCCATTTAGGACTAAAACAGTACCTAACGGATATTATCGATCATCTTCTATACAGTAATGGGGATGTAGCTGAGAGGATACACCTTTCAGTAGATATTCAGGATATTCATACGGATATAGACACTGCCCTGGTTCTAGGACATGTAATTACCGAGCTTTTATTCAATGCTTTCAACCATGCGTTCCCGGAAGAAAAATCGGGTGAAGTACGGATCCAGATATTAGAGAGAGAACAGGGAGTACTCTTAGAGTTTGAAGACGATGGTGTCGGGCTACCCATCGGTACCCGGCTGGAGGACATTGCGGACACAGGATTGGAAATTGTCTTCGGATATATCAGCCGACAACAGGGAGGATCTGTCACGTATGAGACTTCCGGCGGCTTACGGTTCAGGATATTTTTACCCTATCAAAACAGTTCGGCTTCATGATATAGTAAGAATATAGACGGAAGGAGGAGAAGGATGAACCGTTCCACAATGCCCTGGGATTTTCTAAAAGAATATCATGGCACTTTTTTTTCGGGTGAATGGCCTACGTTACCTGAGCTATTCCGAATAACCGCACATCGTTTTCCAGATCGGCCTTGTTTTACCCTATACGAGCCGGATCGCATTTCTCTCTCCTATACAGAAGCGCTGGAAAAAATCCAGCAAACGGCTTCCTACCTTCATTCACTCGGTGTTGGCCCCAAAAGCAACGTAGCTGTCAGTGGTTTGAACAGTCCCGAATGGGCAGTGGCATACCTGGGGATCCTATTTGCAGGAGCGGTCGTTGTTCCGATCGATTATCAGCTGAAGAGTTCCGAAATCGAGAATTTGCTCGGTACAGCGGAGGTAAAGATTTTCTTTGTAGATGAAGAAAAGTTCGATCACTTTGCCACGCTTCCTGCAGGGCTTCAAACTGTTCTTAGCCTTTCCAGAAACAAGAACCCCTACATCTATCACCTAAAAACGCCTCATTCTGCTCAAGAGAATTCCACCCCTACTCCAAACTACCATCAGGCAGTAAAAGAAACGGATCTGGCCGCAATCCTTTTCACCTCTGGGACAACAGGGAATCCCAAGGGAGTGATGCTGAGTCACCGAAACCTCGTATCCGATTGTTTCCTTGCACAGGCAAACTTAACGGTCCTTCCCACAGATGTTTTCTATGCCCTTCTCCCCATCCACCACTCCTACTGTATGCTGGCTGTATTTATCGAAAGCTTCTCTGTAGGTGCAGAAACCGTGTTCGGCAAACGGATGGTGATTAAACAGATCTTTCACGACCTGAAAGAAGCGCGTGTAACCATGTTTTTAGGAGTACCTCTCCTGTTC
>JAGODW010000233.1 GCA_017998025.1 Spirochaetales bacterium | reverse complement strand
GGGTGGATTTGGTATCGGTTGATCCTGTAGGACCTTTCCATCCCGAAACTGAACCTTTCTCCGGGTAAATTGGGCAATATCCGGTTCATGGGTTACCATAACGATCGTAATACCCGCTTCATGGAGGTCCTGGAAAATAGCCATTACTTCCAGCGACATCTCTGTATCCAGGTTTCCGGTGGGTTCGTCCGCCAGAATCAGAGAGGGATTGTTTACCAGTGCTCTTGCCAGCGCAACTCTCTGCTGCTGGCCGCCGGAAAGCTGGGAGGGAAGATGGTGTAACCTTCCTCCTAAACCAACCCGTTCTAGCATCTCTTTCGCAATCTCCCGAATATTTCTGGAGGGTTTCTCCCTTCGATACAGGAGAGGGAGTTCCACATTCTCCAGCGCGGTTGTTCTCGCCAACAGATTAAAACTCTGGAACACGAATCCGATTTTTCTATTTCGGATTTCCGCGATTTGATCCGGGTCCAGCTTTGTTATATCTGTCCCTTCCAGAAAGTAGGAACCTCCGGTTGGGTGATCCAGGCACCCCATAATGTTCATTAAAGTCGTCTTTCCGGAACCCGAAGCCCCCATCACGGCAACAAACTCCCCCTGCTGGATTTTAAGGTCTATGTTGTCCAGTGCTTTTACCGTGATTTCTCCATCTCCTGAATCGTAGTATCGCTTAATTCCTTTCGTCTCTACCAATGCCATGGGTTACCTCATCTTTACGATTACATGAGCCCCTTCCAGGTCGGCTCCATTGATCACTTCCGTATACTTTCCGTCTGTAATTCCGATTCGTACATTCCGTATCTCCAGGGAACCATCTTCCTTCTTTAGCCAGATCTGTTTTTCAATGGAGGCTTTCTCTCCATTTCCCGTTTCAGTATTTGTTCTTGATCGATTCATCCCAAGCCCCGGGCCTCCTGGCGGACCACCCAATGGCATTCCCCCCATAATCCCCGGTGAGGAAGGGGAAGTTTGATTTTTAACTGCCATATTGTCCAGTTGTTCCGGCGGAGTAAACTTAAACGCTGCATTCGGAACCAGGAGGATGTTTTCTTTTCGGATAACCAGGAACTCTACGTTCGCCGTCATACCTGGTAATAGGATCGTGTTTGGATTTTTGGAATCGATTACCACCGTATAGTACACAACATTGTTCGATGTGGTAGGCATCTTACGAATCTGGCGGACTTTTCCGGTAAATTCTTGTTCGGGAAACGCTTCAACGGTAAAACGAACGTCCTGTCCTTCCTGTATCTTTCCAATATCGATCTCATCAACCTGAGCATAAATCTCCAGGTTCTCCAGGTTTTCTGCCAGCGTAAACAATTGCGTTACTGATCCTGAGTTTGCTACAACCGTCTGTCCTTCATCGATATTTCTCTCCAGAACAATGCCGTTCAGAGGAGAAAGGATCTTTGCATACTGTTCCAGATTCAGCTTTGCCTGATCATACCCGATCTGCGCACTTTGCCAGTCGGCTTTGGCCACTTCCAGGCTTGTTTTGCTGGAAAGCAGATCCGTATCCGAAATCATATTTTTCTTTTTCAGTTCCATATTTTTTTCATAGGTAAACTGGGCTTGTTCATACTGTGCCTTTGTCTTTAGAAGCGCAGACTCCTTGTCACGCAATTCTAAAAGCAGTTTGTCCTTTTCTAATTCTGCAAGAACCTCCCCTTTTTTTACCCGATCGTTATAATCCACATATACTCGTTCAATCGTACCTGTCAACTGTGTTAAAACTTCTACACTTCCCTTTGCCTGTATATTCCCGGTGCTGCTTACGGTTTCTTCAATTGTTCCCCTGCGGATCGGCTGTGTCTCATAGGAAACTTTATCCACGTTTTTAAAGGGATGCAAAAAAATCCCATAGACCCCCACAGATATTCCAAGGGCAAAAACAACTAATACAGTTCCCAGGGTTTTCTTTTTCATCTACCTGTCTCCTTGCATACTAGACTGAAATTATATAATGCAAGATTTGTGCCAAAAGCAGGTTTTAGAATGTCACGATTAAAACTTAAAAACTGTATTAAGTTAAAATGAGTGTTCTTATATAATTACTTATATTTAAAATATTTATACCGTCCGCCGAAACACACTGCCCTACAACGGTAATTTCGTATATGAAAAGAGGTGCGCAAATACTGCGCAATTATTTCCTATACATACTCCTGTACCTTTTCCTTTCCTTCCAATACTCTCAGCCCGTTGTAGGCAAGGGCTCGCAGTTCATCCTCTCCCGGATAGATGAATACGGGTCCCAGGTGCTTGATTCTTTCGGAAAGATCCCGGGTAAAGGCTTCACTGTATGCAATACCGCCTGTGAGAAGAATCCCATCCACATCCCCTTTCAACACGGTGGACATCGCGCCAATTTCCCTGGCTACCTGGTATACGAGCGCATTCCGGATCAGACAAGCGTGACCATCTCCCTGCTGCACCCGTTCCTCCACCTCCTGGGCATTGTTCGTTCCCAGATAGGCAACATATCCTCCCTTTCCCGTAATCATCTTTTTTACTTCTTCATACGTATACTTTCCGCTGAAGCAAAGTTTGGCCAGAGGCCCTACCGGCAGGGTACCGCTCCGCTCCGGGGAAAAAGGTCCATCCCCGTCTAAGGCCTGATTCACATCGATCACTCGCCCTTTGTAGTGAGCACCCACGCTGATCCCTCCCCCCAGGTGAACCACGATAAGGGAGAGTTCCTCATACGGTTTTTCAATCTTCTCTGCGTGAAGACGGGCAATAGCTTTCTGATTTAATGCATGCCAGACGCAGTACCGCTGAAATGCGGGATGCCCCGCTACCCTGGCTACATCCTCCATCTCATCCACCACTACCGGATCTGCAATAAATGCTCGTGCCCCCGGAATCATCTTTGCAATGTCACGGGCAATCAGACCGCCCAGATTGCTCGCATGTTCTCCCATGAGTCCGGCCCGAAGGTCTTCCTCCATCCGATCGTTCACTTCGAAAACCCCTGAAGGAACCGGCTTAATCAATCCGCCTCGTCCCATAACGATGCAAATGGAAAAAAGATCTACCTCGGCCTCCTGTAATGCCCGGATAATCGTCTCTTTCCGGTAATTGTACTGATCGGTAATCTTTTTGAAAGGAGCCAGCTCTTCTGCAGAATGGCGGATCGTCTTTTCCATCAGGCGTTCAGTACCTCTGAACACTCCAATTTTGGTAGAAGTAGAACCAGGATTAATCGTCAGAATCAGATCCTGCTTCATGTTAAACCTCCCTGTTCCGGGTGGATAAAGCTACGGCAAGAGCCAGGGAATAGTGCTTGCTCTGTTCTGAATCGGCACGACTGGTAAGGACAATGGGGGCAGCCGCACCCAGGATAATTCCCGCAGCAATAGCACCTCCTAGAAAGTTCAATGCCTTGTAAATCAGATTTCCGCTTTCAATGTCGGGGACCAGAAGAATATCCGCATCGCCCGTTACGTCGCTCTGGATGTGTTTATGAAGAGCCGCTTCTTTTGATACAGCATTATCCAGTGCGAGAGGCCCATCAATAATGCATCCTTTGATCTGTCCTCTCCGATTCATCTGGGTCAATAGAGCTGCATGCACCGTAGCATCCATCTTAGGATTTATTGTCTCTACCGCAGCCACTACCGCCACTTTTGGATATTCAACTCCTATTGTATGGAACATTTCTACCGCATTGGTAAGTATTGATATTTTTTCTTCAAATGTGGGAGCTACATTCATCGCCGCATCTGTTACGGCAAGGAGCTTGTGGTAGTAGGGAGACTGAAACAGGCCACAATGGCTTAGCAAGGCACCGGTTCTTAACCCTTTTTCTTTATCCAGTACCGCCTTTAGTAGAGAAGCAGTTTGAACCAATCCTTTCATCAGGATTTCTCCCTTTCCATCCCGAATAAGGCTCACCGCTTTAACCGCTGCCTCTTCCGGATCTCCTGCAGGAATTAACTCTGCCTGGGAACGATCGAATCC
>JAGODW010000232.1 GCA_017998025.1 Spirochaetales bacterium | reverse complement strand
CCCTGAGATGCTGCAGCAGCCTGATATGCGATTTCCGGCCCGTATTTTGCGGTATATTCCTTCGTATAATCCTGGGCTGTGCCAAAGAAGGGATCCGAATACTTCATCTGGGGCATCCACCAGGCTACTCCGTAGACATAATCTGCATCAGAACCCAGAGCATCCCGGAAATCTTTCAATTCGGGTCCGGTAGTAAAACCGATCGCTTTGAGGTATCCCTTCTGTTCCTTTAGCTGCCGAACCGTCAGGATAGCTTCTTCCAGATAGCCAGAACCCAGGAGAACCTCTGCTCCGGAATTCTTAATCTTGAGGATCGTAGAAGAAAGATCCTTCACTCCCTTGGGATACACCTCGTAGTAGGCAAGCTCAAACCCTTTACTTTTCGCATACGCGCCTGCTCCTTCGGCAACAGAAACGGGGAAATTATCGTTGGGGGCAATAATAGCCAGCTTTTTAGGTGCAGGCTTCTGGGCTGCAAGCATATCGATGAAGCTATAGAACAGTTTTGTTCCCGGGGGGAGTACAGAAAATACATTCTTATATCCCCGGCCATAGATGTTGCCTGCATTAGCGAGGGTAGCGATGGTGATGATATTGTACTTTTCCCCGATGGCCGTAGTAGCAAAGGTAGGACCGCTTCCATATGGGCCCAGAAGGAAATGCACCTTATCCTCTGTAATAAGTTTTTCCGTAAGCTTAGCAGAGGTTTGATTGTCCGACTGATCATCGTAGTAGATGATCTCTACCTTCATCTTTTTGCCCCCTACGCTAATTCCACCCTGGGCGTTTACCTTATCCTTCCAGAACTCGTACCCATTCTTTACCATGTTACCAAATCGGGCCAGGCTTCCAGTCAACGCTACAGAAGCACCGATCTTGATCACTTCCTGTCCTTTCTGGGCTTCTTTTTCGCAGGCAACGAACATAATGCCACTCCCTGCAAGCAGGAAGACAAGGACTCCCGCAAGAACCTTTTGAATACCTCTCACACTATTCCTCCTTTTAATCTAAATTGCTTCACTAACACTTTTCAGCCGGGCTTAATGCCCGGGATTCTCCCTTATAGCCCCAGGTACGCTCGTTGAATTTCAGGATTCGACAGCAGTTCCTCTGCATCCCCTGAAAGAGCCGATCGCCCCTGCACAAAAACATACCCTTTCCGTGCCAATCCCAGGGCTACCTGCACATCCTGATCAACCAATACGATAGTAATTCCCCGGGTTATATGGATTTCCTTCAGCACTGTCACCAGAGTATCCACTACTACCGGAGCTAAACCGAGGGAAAGCTCATCCAGAAGCAGCACCTTAGGATCTGCCATTAGCCCCCTTCCCACGGCGCACATTTGAGCCTCGCCTCCGGAGAGGGTACCGGCCAGTTGTTTCCGCCTTTCCTTAAGCTGGGGAAGAATCGAATAGATCCATTCTAAATCCTGCTTGACCTTCTTCCGATCCTTCCGGGTGTAGGCTCCCATGAAAAGATTTTCCTCCACTGTCAGCCCATTATACAACTGGCGTCCTTCGGGGACCATCACAATCCCCATCTGTACCCGTTTCGGTTGCGGAGTATTCGTAATTTCCCTGCCTTGAAACCGTATGGAACCCCGAAACGGTTTTAACGCCCCTGCTACTGTTCGCATAAACGTGGTCTTCCCCACCCCGTTGGAGCCGATCAAAGCAGTGATGCTTCCCTCCTCTATCTCAACGTTCACGTCCCAGAGGATCTGTACATCCCCGTATCCTGCATCCAATCCCTCAACCTTCAACATGGGCGCGCCCTCTCATTTTTGCATACCGTTCTCCCAGGTAAGCGGAAATAACCCGATCGTCCCGACTAATAGCTTCCGGACTTCCTTCAGCGATTTTCTCTCCATGGTGGAGTACCAGGATCCGATGAGAAACTCCCATGATAGCCTTCATCACATGTTCAATAATGAGAATTGTTCTCCCTTGCCGGTTCAATTCCTGGATCAACTCCATAATGGATTCTACCTCAGTAGTATTCAACCCGGCCATCACTTCATCCAGCAAGAGTAATTCCGGATCCATTGCAAGAGCCCGGGCCAGTTCTAGACGCTTCCGTTCAGAGATATTCAAGTTCTCCACCCGGAGGTTCTCTTTTCCTTCCAACCCTACCCTGGACAATATATGACGGGTCTGTTCCCGGGCCAATCTTGCATCTTTTATCTTGTCCTTTCCGAACAGCGCTCCAATGGAAACATTCTCCAGAACTGTCATTCCCGGAAAAGGTTTCACAATCTGGAAAGTCCGGGAGATCCCCCTCTCTGCAATTTTAAAGGGTTTTAATCCCGATATTTTTTCATTTTTAAAGAATATTTCTCCATCGGTGAGAGGAAGAGTCCCGTTGATTAGAGAAAGCAGGGTCGTCTTTCCTGCCCCGTTGGGCCCGATGATTCCGAGAATCTCCCCCTGTTTTACCTCGAAATCAACGTTCCATACTGCCCGAAGGGCACCAAAACACCGGGTAACCCGGGAACCTTTCAGCACAACTTCACTCATGCTGCTTCTCCCTTTCCCGGCCTAAAATGCACTACCAGACCCTTCCAATTCAAATGGAGAATCCCCTTGGGCATAAAAAGAACCGCCAGAATGATGATGGTTCCGAGGATTCCCAGATGTAGATTGATGAATCGGGACCATACGAGCTCAGATACCGTTTCCAGAATCACCGCACCTACTAGGGGTCCAAATACAGTCCCCATTCCTCCAATGAGGATAATCACGAACATGTTCACGACCCACATTACGTTAAAAACTGTAGGAGGATCGATGTAACTGAACCAGTAGGCGTACACAGACCCTACCAGACCGGTAAACAACGCGCTGAGAGACCAGGAGATTATCTTATACCGGGTGGTATCGATCCCCATAACCCCGGCAGCCTCTTCATCTGCCCGGATGGCTTTAAACGCATATCCCAGGCGGTTCTTATCCAGCCGGGATACTGCGTACACTATCAGAACCACCATGGCAAGCATGGCAAAATAGAAAAAGGTATTTACCACAAAGGGTTTCCCGGGAAAGGAGGGTATAGTGATTCCCTGCGTCCCTCCGGTTAGATTCGTCCATAGATCTACGATCTGCCGGAAAGCTTCCATAGCCCCCAGACTGCCAAGGGCAAAGTAGTGCCCCCGGAGCCGAAGGAGGAGGGAGCCCAGGAGTATTGCCAGAAGAATCGACATCATTCCCGCTGCAGGAAAAGCAACAATAAAAGGGAGATGCACCTTTGTCATAAGAATAGCGGTAGTATACGCTCCCAGTCCAAAAAAGATCATGTTTCCGAACGCTGCATAGCCGGTGAATCCCGCAATAATATTTAAAGCCGAGGCAAGAGCTGCAAACATAAAGATCTGAGTAACCAGCCGAACCCAGAATCCACTTACCAGGAAGGGAATCAATAGAAGGAGGAGGATCCCCAGACTGATAAGGTATAGTCTCTTTTTCAACATCTGCTCCCTTAATAGAATCGTTTACCCATCAATCCCTGCGGGCGAAGGACCAACACTAACACCAATACTAAAAAACCCAGGAGATCCTGCACCGCCGAAGGGAATACGACAGTTCCGATCGTCTCCACCAGGCCGAGCGTTATGCCTCCCACGAGGGCCCCTACCGTGCTTCCTAACCCGCCGAGAATGGCAATAACAAAAGCTTTGGATACCAGACTGCCTCCGGTAAAAGGATTTATACTCATAATGGGAGAGATCAATGCTCCGGCTGCGCCGGCGAGGGCTGCACTTAAAGCAAAGGTAACTGCATAGATCTTTTCCACATCCACCCCCACGGTTCGGGCTCCTTCGTAGTTCAGGGCAGTTGCATTGATAGCGATTCCTGCCTTTGTCTTTCGCATAAATAAGTAGAACAGGATCGTTACCAGAACCGCAACGCCAAAAATCCCGAACCGTACGAGGGGAATCACTACCCCTCCGATTTCCATCCCTTCGGAAGAGT
>JAGODW010000231.1 GCA_017998025.1 Spirochaetales bacterium | reverse complement strand
CTTGAGCTGATGCGGGAGTTGCGGAACCGGTTGTCTTCCCTCTCTCTTCCTGTATATGCAGTGGATCTGCCTGGAGGCGGCGGAAAAGTCCCCCTTACAGAATCTTACCTGAAGGGAGAAGATCAAGAAAGCTATATTTTCCTAAATACGGAAGGAAGGGAGTTTCGGTATCCGAAGGAAATGTGAATCAAAGGAGTATGTACAGATGAGTAATGCAGGGCTACAGGACGCAGATGCACAGTTTGTGCCACACAACCATTTAATATGGAAAGAAATCTCCCGGGAAACTGTATTTCAGACTCCCATATTCGATCTGGTTCGGATTCATCGGGAATCTATGAATGGGAAACGAGGTTCTTTCTACCTGATTCAGTCCCCCGACTGGGTAAATGTGGTTTCGATCTTAAAGAATGAGGAAGGAGTAGACTGCTTTCTTATGGTTCGGCAGTACCGGCAGGGAGGACAGTGCCTTACCCTTGAGTTTCCGGGAGGACTGATCGATCCAGGGGAAACACCCCTCGAGGCTGCGAAACGGGAGCTCCGGGAAGAAACAGGGTACGAAGCGGATCACCTGGAGTTTCTGGGAAAGATTAATCCGAACCCGGCCATTATGTCCAACTGGTGTTCCACCTTTTTGGCCCGGGGACTCCATAAAACTTCTGTTCAGGATCTGGATGAGCATGAGATCGTAGACTACGAACTGGTTCCCGTTGAAGAATTAGAGCGGGATATGGGTACGGGTATTCACATCCATGCAATTATGGTAGTGGCGCTCTTCTGGTACCAGAAGTGGAAAAGAATGCATTAGCATTGGATCCTGCTAGTACCAGTTCCGGGTGCTGTGCATAGTACTGCTTGATAAGCCTTTCCCATTCGGAAGAAAGGGCGCTTTCTATAAGAATAAGAGGATGATTTTTCCATATATGTTTCAATGAAGTCCTTGATACTAGGGGAGAAGAGGCCCCCAATCTGCTCCCCGTTCCGGACCCGGCTCCTATCCGTAGAATCAAATCTGCCCATCCTATTTCCAGTACTTCTTCTGCTGTAGAGATCCGGTCCGTCAGGATAAAGAGCCGGGCCGAGAACCGGCCTTGAGGATCTATACTGTAGGTCCGGGTAAGATTCCCGTAATGTGCTGGAAGAAAGAGGGTTTCCACGAGAGTTTCGGCAGCTTTGTGTATCGGGGGGAGAAGAACAGAGGAACCTTCCAAATCGTCATCCTCAATTACAATTTTATAATAGGTATAGGGATTCTCCTGAAACAGATGTTGTCCCAATTCGAGAAGTCTCTTAAAATTTCCGGGATTTCTCAATTGAGAAGCAGAGATGCGAAGGGTAAGGTCCCAGGAGGTACACGTCGGGTAGTTCCAGAGAAGTTCAACTTCTTGCGGATCCCGAAGATCCGCATACGTACGGAATGTACCCGTATTGAAGAATCGGGGAATAATGGGACGATGATACTCGATCCTGTAACGGGTTTCCAATTCTCCTAGAGCCCGGTACAGATCTTCAAGAGGAAAAGAGGGGGTCCCCAGCACCCAATAGGGCGGATGGTTCATGTAGGTAATTCCTCGCATTTCGGCAGTCTGGCGCAGCTCTGTTCCAGGAAGCAGGGAGAGAAGGTAAACCTCCAGGTGTTCCTGTAATCCTGCCGAATCAATAAAATCCAGCGTCTTACGAAACCAGGTTAGATCGTCTTCAGGAAGCCCGAGAATAACACCGGTACGGATCTGAATCCCTGTCTCTTTGAGGAGCCGGGCTCCCTCCTGAAATTGATCCAGATTAAGACGTCGCCGAACCGCTTTTAAAGCCCTGGGATTTATCGATTGAAGCCCCACTTCTACCGAATGAAACCCTGCATCCGACAGAAGGTGTGCGAGGGAGCCTGTTACGGCTTCCAGACGAATCTCTGTGTGCAGGGGAATTCGGGTATAGTTTGAATCACGGAGGAGGGTGATACGATTTTCCAGGTTTCCTCCGGCATCGAAAGAAGGATCCATGAGATAAATTTCTTCCACTCCCCGGGAACGGGATAGTTCGAAGAGGGGAGGTATCCGGGTAATAGGGAATCGGCGAACCTGGGGAAATGTTTTTCCGTACCAGCAGTAACTACAACGGTTAGGGCACCCCCGGATTGTTTCCAGGTACACCGGAGCAGGGGGGCCCAGGGGAAGTAGACCTTTTAGATAGGGGTTGGGAATTGTGTCCAGAGAAAGGGGAGTTTCCTGTCGATAGAAAGGCTGGGCGATCCCCTTCTTTTGCAGATCTAGTACTAATTGTAGAAACGCTTTTTCTCCTTCTCCCTGGACAAGGCTGTGAAATACCTCCAATCCCACTGGATGTTCTGTTTCCGGTCCGCCCGCGACAAGAGTACATTGGGGGAACTGTTTGCGAACCTCTCCTGCCAGATGGATGCTTCGCTCACGGTTCCAGAGGTACAGGGTAAATCCGATCAGATCAAAATTCCCTTTCTGTATCCATGAGAGGAGAGCCGCGTCTCCACCGAAATTTTGTAGTTCTCCAGAAGGAATCTCTATAAGAATCCGGCTCTGGAGATGTTCTTCTAAGTATCCTGCAAGATATCCAGCAGCGAGGGGAACGTTCGCTTCCGTAGAAAGAGAGTCGAGTTCCTGCACAGGCAGTTGAAAAAGGATGATGCGGATAGATCGATCCATAGAATGGATCATACTATACAAATTCGCTCTATCCCACTATAGTAGCGGGAAATGGATACATTCCCTGTAGATTTTCAAAAATATTCCTTTTACCTGGTCGGCATTAAAGGGACAGGGATGGCAGCTCTGGCAGAACTTCTAGTAAAATGGGGGGCTTCTGTCCGGGGATCGGACACGGAGGAGCGGTTCTATACAGATGCGATCCTGCAGGAGCTGGGGATTCCATACCTGGAAGGCTTTCGAGAAGAGAACCTGAATTCTCCTGTTGATTATGTGATCTATTCCGCCGCTTATAATCCTGAGACACATCCCGAATTGATGAAAGCGCGAAGCCTGGGAATCCCTCTAGTTTCCTACCCAGAGGCGCTGGGAGCCATATCATCCGTTGTACCGGCTGCAGGAATTGCAGGAGTCCATGGGAAAACTACCACTACTGCCCTTGCCGGGACGCTCGTGAAAACAGCCGGATTGGCCGGGTTTGTTCTGGCGGGAAGTGCGGTTTCCAACTTCGGGAATCGATCGGTCTATTTCGGAGGAAAAGATTTTTTTATTGCAGAGACCTGCGAATACCGGCGTCATTTTCTCAACTTTCATCCCCGCTGGATCGTATTAACCAGCGTGGAACCGGATCATCTAGATTATTTTAAGGATTACGAGGATATCCTCAATGCTTTTGTCGAGTATGGGTTGCGCCTTCCTGAAGGAGGGATTTTAATCTTCTGTGCCGATGATCCCGGAGCTACTGAAGCCGCAACGCGTATCTTGCAGGAGAGAACGGATATCTGGGGTATCCCCTATGGATTTACGGCTCCAGGGCCTTTCCATATTGATGCGCTTGAAAAAGGGGAAGGATTTCTCCGTTTCCACCTGGAAGGGTTTGTTCCTGGCTTTGAGCTACGGGTTCCGGGAACGCATACGGTTTTGAATGCGGCCGCTGCTGTAGCGCTGGTAACCACGATTCGAGAGCAACTTTTGCAGGAGTCAGGGGAACGAACAGGCTCCTGTGCAGACACGATCGAGGATAAACTCGTCCAGGGAATCGGGGAATTCCGGGGATCCAGGCGTCGGAGTGAAATCCTCGGAGAAGCGGGAGGTATTCTATTTGTAGACGATTATGCACATCATCCGACCGCAATTCGAAAGACCCTGGAAGGGTTTCGGGAATTCTATCCGGGGAGAAGGTTAATTGTGGATTTCATGTCCCATACGTATTCCCGGACAAAAGCGCTCCTGCCCGAATTTGCCCGGGCTTTCGGTGCGGCAGATCTCGTGGTTCTTCACAAGATCTATGCTTCAGCCC
>JAGODW010000230.1 GCA_017998025.1 Spirochaetales bacterium | reverse complement strand
GGCTAAAGGATGCTCGGAAAGTTTTTCCAGGGCATAGGTACACCGGTACAGAAGTTTTTCCTCTGCTGCAAGTACATCGGTAACGATCGGTCGTCCCTCTGTAAGGGTACCTGTTTTATCGAATACAACGGTATCCACATCTTTCATCCGCTGGATTGCTTCGCCCCTTCGTATTAATACTCCCGAAGAAGCAGCTTTTCCCATTCCAACCATCAGGGCGGTAGGGGTTGCAAGGCCAAGTGCACAGGGGCAGGCAATGACGAGGGTAGCAATGGCTGCGGAAATAGCAAGAGAGAGGGGGGAAGCGTTAGGATCGATCCAGGGGATCCATTGGCCAACGAGGAGTAAATTTTTTCGTCCTGCGTCGGGAAAAAGAATCCAGAACAGGAAGGTCACAACTGCCAGGCTGAGAACCACCGGCACAAATACGCCGGTAATCCGGTCTGCCAGCTCCTGAATGGGGACTTTACTCCGTTGTGCCTCTTCCACGAGGTGTATCACCTTTGCGAGGAAGGTTTCCTCTCCTACCTTATCGATGCGGACCTGAATGGCTCCTGTTTGATTCACCGTAGAGCCAATCAGTGTGTCTCCAGGGTTCTTGTCTACAGGAATCGATTCTCCGGTAGCAAGGGATTCATCTAGGGTAGAAGATCCCTCGATCAGTACTCCGTCCGAAGGGATCTTCTCCCCGGGTTTTACAAGTACAAGGTCCCCCACTTCCAGTTCTGAAACCGGTACCTCTTCGATCCCCTTTGGGGTGATCCTATGGGCAGTGCGGGCACTTAATCCCATAAGTCTTTTTATTGCAAGGCTGGCACGTCCGGTCGAGAGAGTCTTAAGATAGTTTCCTATAAAGTTAATAGCCATAATCATGGCCCCGACTACAGAGAAATCTGCTACCGGAACCTTTACATATCGAAGGAGGGCAGTGGAAAACGCAGCCACGGTTCCTATACCGATGAGAGAATCCATAGTAAAGGAGAGTGTGCGGATAGCGTAGCCGGTGGAACGAAGTACAGGAAATCCGATCCCAAAGATAACAATGCTGCTTAATCCGAGGCTGATCCATTCATTCCAGGGGGGAGGGATCAGATGGATCCCTGCAAACATATGAATCAACATATTCACCATGAGGGGCAGCGTAAGCGCCCAGGCAAGGATAAGACGAATTTTCTCCTTTCGAAGGTGACGCTCTTCAGCTTCCTCTTCTTCTGGTTTTAAAATGTTGTAACCTGCTTTTTGTACAGCAGCTTGCAGGGTTTGAAAGGAGATAGAGGAGTCCGCTTCTAGAAAGGCAGAATTACTGGTGAAATCCACGGTTGCGGCACGCACTCCTTCTACCCGTTTTAAAGCCCGTTCTACGGTTCGAGCACAGCTGGTACACGTCATACCTTCTACCTTGAGTTTCATTGTTTCTACCCGCGGCTTTTCCTGTACCCTTTCAGGAGCCATTATTTCCCCCCTACAAGACTTTCAGAGCTTACCGATGCGGTGTAATCTGTATTCTCCTTTAATGCGGTAAGAAGCTTTTCTCCGGTTACCGTATCCTCGCATAGAACAGAGGCCGAACCAGGATTCAGGTTAACATCCGCTTCTTTTACCCCTTCAACATCCAGTAAGGTATTTTTTACCGTTCGTACACAGTGTCCACAACTCATCCCATTTACCGATAAAATAATTTTTTTCATCCGATCCTCCCGTTTGTTATTTCACCATCCGGCGTACCGTAGTGGTGAGTTCTTGAATTACCTCAAGGTCTCCCTCTTTAAGCTGATCCAGTACACAGGTCTGCATGTGTCCTGCAAGGAGTTGCTCCTGCACTCCTGCTAAAGCCGAGCGAACCGCGGTCAGCTGGTTTAGAATATGATCACAGTACCGGTCCTCAAGGATCATTTTCTTGATGCCCCGGATCTGCCCTTCAATCTTATCCAGGCGTTTTACCAGGCTCTGTTTAAACTCATTGGAATGATGAGCCTGTCTACAAGTGTCCATATTTATAGCCTCCTGATAGGAGTAACTACAGACATATAATGATATTTAATCATATACCTATACTCCCTATGGGTATAATACTAAATATCAATGGGAATGGCAAGTCTTATGAAGAAATTGAATGAACTCAAAGTGCATCACAGTCAGAGACAAAATATTGAACTGATGGAAAAAGCAGCTCTGGAAGAACAACGGAGAAAAGTAGATATTGCTTTTTCAAACTATCGAGCCCCTTCTATCAGTAGTAAATGATGCAAGTACGGCCGTGCAGGAGATTCTGGGTACAACGGTACGCATTTTCTCCTTAAGTGAAGAGAACCATCGAAGCATCGAGAAGATCTATAGTGGCTTTGCTTCATTCAAACTAAAGGGAGAAACTGGTCCAGTTACCTAAAATTAAAAGCGCTTGAGCCTCTTTCAAAACTGGTGTTTTTCATCCAGGCGATTTTCAAAAATCCCTATTATAAGGGTTTACGAATTTCTCCAGGTTAGTAAGGTGGATTTTTGAAAACGCCTTGCTTTATATTTTTTTTTCAGGTGGTTCCGGGGGTCCCTCTTTGATCGCTTTGGCAGCAGCTTTCTCTCCCTTTTTGGATTCTTTTAGCTGTTGCTGCTTTCTTTGAGTACGATTTTTGCCTATGTTCCGTACTTTTCCATAGAGAACATATAAGAAAGCATACAGGATACCCCCTACAAAACTTAACAGCACAATAACCACTACAGAAAGGTTTTCGTATACCTTTCCAAACAGGTTAAAACTCGTGGTATAGGTACTGTTGAGAAGGATAAGTACCGCTACCACCAGGAGAAAAACTGCACTTAAGATAAGCCTGTACATGAAAATACTCTATTAAAGAAGAATTACACCTGGCAGTATCAGATGGATAATTCCCAGGATGATGGCAATAATCCCTAACGTAGTTCCATACTGTTTGCGCACACCGACAATCCTGGAGGCAAAGGAGGGAAGAACGTCCCTGTCTCGATACAGGGCCTCTATAACGAGCAACCCTCCTCCTATAACCCCTACCAACGCAGGGAGAAGGTCTCCGAAGAACACAGAACTTTCCGTAGGGGAAGGGATAAACAATTTTAAAATGCCCAGAACAAATACCACTCCCCCTAAAAGTAGTTGAGAGCCTTTTTCCTGTAATTTTTTCAGAAAGCCCAGAAAGGGTGCCTTTTGTACGAGCATCTCCGCTGCCAACACACCGCCGGTAAACAAACACATCAAAATGGTAAGAATATAGATCTGTGGCATTGGTGTACCTCCTGGTAACGAATTTTGATTATAGTATACTGTAGAATTGATCGATAAAACAAGGGCAGGCCCTGGAAATAAATTCTGGGTATTGTACTGTATCCTCTCTCTCCGATATGATTTATTTGATATGCGTGTGTATGGAATCATTATTGGAATGGCTCTGGTAACATTTGCCATTCGGTATGTACTTTTTGCAGCGGCGGGGAAATTAGCCTTTCCTCCCTGGTTCGAGGATCTTCTCCGGTTTATTCCCCCTTCGGTGCTTGCCGCTATTATTGCTCCTGCAGTGCTGGCTCCTCAGGGAACACAGGTGGTGATTCATTTATCCAGCCCCCATCTAATTGGAGCCCTTGTTGCTCTGGGGATAGGGATGGGCACTCGAAATCTGCTTGCCGTTATTATCTCTGGAATGGGGACCTTCTGGCTCTGGCAATGGATCTGGGGCAGAGGATATTTATGAGAAAATATAGAACCATGGAGTAGCCAGCTAGGAGGTAGCACGGTCTGATTCTGGAAAGGGTTCTTTTTCTTCCTGTTTAATCTCGTTCCAGAGTTGATCCATGAGTTCAAACTGTGCGGGAGAGGGAGCGAGTCCTTGTTTCTTCATTCGATGCTCCATCTCTTTGAATCGGCGGTTAAACTTAACCAGGGTACGGGAAAGAGCTACCGAAGGGTCCACATCCAAATACCGTGCTACATTCACCAGGGAAAAGATAAGATCCC
>JAGODW010000229.1 GCA_017998025.1 Spirochaetales bacterium | reverse complement strand
TATCCAGACCTCCTTCACGATTCTGAATGTAGAAAAACTACAGACTACAGCACAGTTCTATGTAGAAACCTCGGGGCAGGACAAGAGCCAGAATAGCGCTATTAAAGCGGCTATAGACAGCATTCCCTTTATGCTACAGTACCAGCTACGGAAGGTAGAAGAGTTCCAGATCAAGAGCGGAATTGTTCAGATTATGGGAAGCGATGTAATTTTCGAACTGGGAAAGAATATGGGAATCCAGGTGGGGGATGAATTCTCCATCGTAGGTTACCGGACTGTGGCCGGCTTCCAGGCAACAGATGAGATAGGGCTTATTATTGTAAAGGAGGTACAGGATCAGTTCTCCGTAGGACAGGTAATCTATTCCAGCCGGAGACCTCAGGTGGGAGATCAGATCCAGGAGATTCCCCGTATCGGGATCGAGACAATGCTCTTCGGTGGGGCATTCCTCGTGGATAACTATGATCTTAGCTTTATCCCCCAGTTTGGAATCAAAGCAGTTGTCTCCCGCGGATTTTTTTCTACCCGACCGGTTGTAGGGGTGGAAGTACCCTTGAGCATTGCTACGGCAGCCCTTTCCTTATTTGATATCATACCAATGAATGCGTACATTGGGGCGGAAATTACCAACCTGTACCTGGGTCGCATACAGATAGCTCCTACCCTGGTGGTAGGAGTCGGAGGAGCCTACCTGGGGGATACTGCTCGAGCATTCTTTCATACGGATCAAGAATACTTCATGACCCATGCGGGTGGAAAAGCGTTCATGACGTTAAGTGCGCTGGTTTCCCGAGATATGAAGGTCACTGTGGATGCCGGATATGCGTACTGGATCGGCCTTGCTGATACGTTACTTGATATAGAGGATGACAGCTATTTCGCTACCAAGGGAGGGCCCTTTGTGAATATTGGGGTTACCTTAAAGTAGTTTTTTTAAGGAACCGTTGCTATATTATGAAAGGAGCAGAAGAGATGAAAAGGAGCAGGATACCCGTTGGAATCGTTGTGCTGGCAATGCTGGTAGGGGGATGTGCCTCAGCGCCAAAGACAAAGGCACCGGAAAAAGCGAAACCTGAATCCTCTGGCGCAACACTCCAGGCAGCTCCTGATGTATACACGGGCAAAGGAGAGAGTGATTCCTTATTGAAGGCGATGAATGCGGCCAAGATGGATGCAGTACGCAAAGCAGTAATCGATATAATCGGAGCGGCTCAAGAGCAGGCAAATGCAAAAAAACTGGAAGAGGTCCTGTATTCGACTTCCAATCCCAACGCCTATGTACGCAACGAAGAGATGGAGACTCTCCGGAAAGATAACGTGGGAGGCAAGTTCATCTATGAGATTCGAATCCCTGTGAACAGGACTGCGGTAGAAAGCACTCTTCGCGTACACGGTATTTTAAAAGAGGCTGCCCCTAAAGACCAATCAGGGATGGCAGCGCAGGATCTGGTACAGAAAGAATCTGTTGCCTCTACGGCATTAAAGGAGCTGGAGGAGCCTGCTACGTATGAGGAACCGACTCCAGAAGAAAAGAACTTTTTGCGGAAATACCTCGATTCCCTTACCTACATGGTGTATTTCAACGAAGAAAGCAAGGAAGATCCATTTTTGATGAAGACTGCTGTAGGAATGGCCAACAGTTACCTGGTTTCCAATGGAAAGAATGCTGTAGATTATACGGAAGTAGAGAAGCTAAAACAGGATCAAAAGATCCTCTATGAAGAAGAGGCGGGAAAGGAGATGAGCATGATCCAATGGATCGCTCAGAAACTGAATGCCGATGTATATATCGAGATCGACGCTGTAACAGAAGGGGAAACCCAGGGATCAAACCATTACGGTTCTGCCAAGATTACCCTTAAGATGTTCGAAGCCTCTACAGGCAATTTATTGGGTTCGGTGCCATACTCCAGTCCCCGTACATTCAGCCGGGTAAGTCAATTCGACGCCAAATCAAACGCCTTGCAATCCACTCTCTACAAAGCCATGCCTATTGTGGTAGAGCAATCGAAAAACCTGCTGGCCAAGGCATTTGAGCGAGGGATCCGGTATGAACTGGTAGTTCAAAATACTTCTGATGCACGGCTCATGACGCGTTTTCGCAGTCGTCTGCGATCCAGAGTAAAAGACCTTCAGGTCTTGAATCAATCGGCGGAGTCTACCCGGTTCGCCGTGTATTTCTTTGGCCGGGTAGATGAGCTGGAGGAAGTAATTTATTCGGTTGCTGATTCGGTTCCCGGATTGGAAGGGATGGAGCAGGTAATGATTCGGGGGAAAACCCTGGTATTTAATACAAATATGTAATGTTGGTATGGGAAAGCGGATTGTATCCGTTAAAAAATATCCATAAAAGAAGTCTTTAATGAGTAGGGAGGAAAAAGAATATGAAGAAGTCTCTATCATTGTTTCTAGTTATTGTGATGGTGTTTTTATTGATAGCCGGATGCGCCAGTAAACCGGCTTCAAAACCGGCACCTGCTAAGCCGGCTGTGGCTCAACCCATCGTAAAACGACCGGATCTTCTGGATCACAAAAACTATAAATGGGGAAAGGAGCCCCCGGAATGGGTCACGATGAATGTAGATGAACTGGAGAAACTGGATAAATACAAAGATGTGTATGTGTTTAAGTTTGAGTCCCCCCGGGCAAAGGATCTCCAGGGTGCAGAGCTTTGGACCAAGAACTTTACAGCGGCAAGTGAGATCGCCCAGCAGGTAAAGAACCGTGTCCAGGTAAAATTTGCCGGCGCTGCCGCAGGAGATATGAACAAACTGGAAACCTACATGGAGCAGGTGGTAAAGAGCTTCTCTGATTCTACCTTTGCAGGGTACAAGCAGGTGGACAGTTACTGGGTGCAGATGCGGTACTACAAACCGGACGGGAGCGTAGAGGAGGATGCCTATACCTATCTGGCCCTCTACACAATTCCGAAAGCAACGCTCGATGAACTGGTTCGGAAAGCTCTCGACGAGGCTGCAGAAGCTAATAAACCCAAGAGTCCGGACGAGGAAACAGCCCGCCAGCGGGTTAAGGAAGCTTTCGAAAAAGAAGGGCTCTGAGTGGAGAAATCTTTAATAGGGCACATATGATCGAGTGCAGGGGGATGGTTTGATGAAATCGGATCGTTTAATCTTTCCACCGGTTTTTTTTCTGGTGACGGGTGTCTTTGCTTTTATAGTTTTCGGATGTGCTTCCACTCCAAAGCAAGCTGCAGAGGAGGAGGAACAGAAAGTTCCCCCTGCATGGGTACTTACCCCGCCGCAGGAGAATGCTCAGTATGCCTACTTTGTAGGGTCTGCTTCTGATTCTACAGGTGATCCAGCAAAAGCGGAAGAGCAGGCGGTGTACAATCTTATAGGAGAGATTACCCGATACCTGGGAGTGAAGATCACGGCGGAAACCACTTCAGAGGCGAAAGCAACGCTTGATCAATTTCAGGCCCAGGTAACCCAGCAGGTAAAACAAGAGGGAAGCGCGCGGGTAACAGGATTACGGGTCACAGATAAGTTTGTAGATCGAGAAGGGAAACGAGTTACCGTATATATTCTTGCACAGTACGAAAAGGTCGAACTGGAAAAAGAAAAGGCCCGGATTGCGGCAGTGTTCCAGGAGCAAGTAGATGCAGTGGCAATTCCCGAGGCAGAGGGGAAACGGCTGGAGGCTCAGGGAGATTTATTTGGGGCTCTCCGATCCTATATTGAAGCGGCCGTTGCAGCAACTACCTCTAAGATAGAAAATGCTGATATCAAATTTGAACGGAACATCAATCATGCCAAACGGGTGTTGGGTCGTATTGGACTGGTACCTCTAACTCATGAGTTGCGTGGGATGATCGGAGATCCATTGCCGGAACCCTTTCGAGTAAAGGTAGTAAACGGCCAGATGGAGACTGATCCACCCATAGCAGGAGCAGAAATTCAGGTCTCTTACAAAGAGGCCCGCTCTGGGGGGAAGACCGGCGTGCGAACGGTGAACCTGAAGAG
>JAGODW010000228.1 GCA_017998025.1 Spirochaetales bacterium | reverse complement strand
GGTTCGTATGGCGAGTATCGTGCTGCTGGTGTTGTTTTTTGCTGTAATGACGGCTGTAGGGATCTGGGGCATGCGTAAAACCCGAAGCCTGAACGACTTTTTCCTGGGAGGGCGAAATATGGGGCCCTGGATCTCGGCCATCGCCTACGGGACTTCCTATTTTTCTGCAGTAATTTTTATTGGCTTTGCAGGGAAACAGGGGTGGATGTTCGGAATCCATGCCCTCTGGATCGCTCTAGGGAATGCACTTATCGGTGCGGCAGGAGCATGGCTTATACTGGCGAGACGAACCCGGCGGATGACTCAGAATCTGGATGCCATGACCATGCCCGAATTCCTTCAGGAGCGGTACGAAGCTACCCATTTAAAACCTGTTGCAGCCGTGATTATTTTCTTTTTTCTTATCCCGTACTCTGCTTCTGTATTCAAAGGATTAGGACATCTTTTTGAAGCCGTGTTTGGTATTTCTTACGATACGGCATTGCTCCTGATGATCGGTTTTACCGGCGTGTATCTCGTTCTGGGGGGATACTTCGCCATTGCTATGACGGATATGATCCAGGGTTTTTTTATGTTCTTTGGTTCTATCGCCATGGTAAGTGTGGTGTATGGGAATGGGGGCGGTTTTGTAGCCACCCTTCAAAAAGTGATAGAAAACTACTCCTACCATATCCCTGCAGCGGCCCGCCCCAGCTTTCTTACCATTTTTTCCCTTGTTTTTATGACAAGCTTTGGCCCCTGGGGGCTACCTCAGATGGTTCAGAAGTTCTATGCGATTAAGGATGAGACGGTTATTAAAAAGGCGGCGATTGTAACTACCGTATTTGCTACCATCATTGGTTTTTCCGCTTATCTAGTTGGAATTACTTCGCATGTTTTTTTTGCTCCTGATTCGCTCCCTAAAATGAGTCAGGGAGGAGCTATCAATTTTGATTCCATCGTTCCCACCCTATTGACGCGTCTTTTGCCAGAACTTCTCCTTGCTTTAATCCTTCTTCTGGTGCTTTCTGCTTCCATGTCCACCCTCTCCTCCCTCATCCTCGTTTCTTCTTCCTCTGTGGCTATCGATCTGTACCCGGGACGGGCAGAGGCAAATTCGGAAAAAGACCGGTCTATTGCGATGATGCGATTCCTGTCTGCAATCTTTATTATTGTTTCCTACTTTATCTCACGGTACCAGTTTGAAGTAATTGTGACACTTATGTCCCTTTCCTGGGGAGCCGTGGCAGGGTCTTTTACAGCCCCTTATATGTACGGGCTCTTCTGGAAACGGGCTACAAAGGCAGGAGCCTATGCCGGACTATTTTCTGGTCTCCTGGCAGAGATTGTACTCTTTTTTGTTCTGGGGCCAGCTCAGGCTCCCCTGGCAGCTACCTTTGCCATCCTGATACCATTTATCATCGTTCCCGCGGTTTCCCTCTGTACAAAAGCTCCTTCATCAGAAAGACTCGCTGCTGCTTTTGAAAGAGTACAGCAGTAAAGATGCACAGTTCCTCCCGAAGTATGCTATACTATCTCTATGGCAAAAGGGAGGAACTCCTTTTTTTTGAAGCATCCCATGTCGAAAACGTTTCTTCTTTTTATTCTATTTCTCTTTTCCCTCTACCCCCTATTTTCCTCAGGATCTCTGGAAGAGAGTACCGAATACACTCAAGCCCGGGAATCAATGGTGAAGACACAGATCGAAGCCCGGGGTATCCGGGATCCAAAAGTTCTACTGGCGATGAGGAAGGTGCCACGCCATCGGTTTGTTCCTCAGGATCTGGTTCCCAGAGCGTACCTCGACAGCCCCCTTCCTATCGGCTACGGGCAAACAATTTCCCAGCCGTTTATCGTGGCGTATATGACAGAGCTTCTTCAGTTAAAAGGGAATGAAAAAGTGCTGGAGATTGGCACGGGCAGCGGATATCAGGCAGCCGTACTGGCCGAGATTACTCCTGATGTCTATACAATGGAGATTATCCCGGACCTCGCAGAACGGGCCCGCAAAACACTGGAGCACGAAGGATACACAACGGTAAAAATTCGAAACGGGGACGGATACTATGGATGGGAAGAGGAGGCTCCGTTTGATGCGATTATTGTTACAGCTGCCGCCGGTCACGTTCCCCCTCCGCTCCTTGCACAACTGAAACCGGGAGGCATTGTCGTTATTCCTATCGGCGGTGTGTACGAAGTGCAGATGCTCACCCGCATTGAAAAGCGTTCAGAAGGCTCGTTTAGAACAGAACAGCTTCTCCCGGTACGTTTTGTACCTCTGACTAGCAAAGGAGCGAATCCATGAGAGTTCTAGGGATCAGGCAGAGGTTTTTATCGGGTCTTACCGTATTCTGTGTGGGATTCGCCCTCATCGCTCAGGAGATTGTGTTGATGCGATTCTTCGCTGAAACGTGGCATCACCATGTTTCTTTTCTGGTTATTGGAATAGCCCTCTTAGGAATGGGAGCTAGCGGTACAGCCCTTTCCCGATTCCATTTTTCATTTGCTCAAACACCGGAACTGTGGATTGCAGGTGCCCTGAGCCTGTTTTCCCTTTCCACTGCCGCTGGGTTACCCCTGGCAGATTCTCTTTCTGTAGATTTTCTCTATCTTGTATATGATTTCAGACAGGTATTGTATCTTATATTATACATTATGATAATTTTTCTTTCCTTTTTTTTCGGTAGTTTTGTACTGGGAGGTATCCTTGAGTTTGTTGTACAGGATTCCTCCTACCACTATGGGGTGAATCTCCTGGCCGGAGGAATCGGAGGGTTGCTTCCTCTATTTTTTCTATCCTATGTACCCTCCTATGTGCTTATCCGCGGAATCAGCCTATTAGGCATCCTGGGAGGATTATCCTGGATAGTCTATGGAAGCAGAGCATGTAGAGGAGTGCTTGAACGAATCGGGATTGTTACTCTCTTAGTTGTGATGGTATTCTTTTTTTACCCCTGGAAACCAACTCCTGCTCCGTATAAAGCTTCCTACAGGTTTATGCAGCTGGAGAATGAAGGATTGGCAAAAAAAATTGAAGAACAAAGAAGCCCTCGAGGAACCTATACCCTTTTTGAATCCCCCTCTTTCCACTATACACTTTTCGCCGGCCTTTCTTCCCCTACTTCTCCTCCTCCTCAAATCGCGCTCCTGAAAGATGGAGAGGTAATCGGCACAATCTTTAAAATACAAACCCCTGAAGAAGCGAAGATCTTAGACTATACCCCTCAGTCTGTACCGTATCGAATGCTCGACAAGCCCCGGGTGTTGATTCTTGATGAAACAGGAGGTACAAATCTCTGGCTGGCGAAACGATTTGGAGCCTCTTCCGTAACGGTCGTAATCTCTGATCCCACCCTAACAAGGGTCCTTCACGAACAATTTGAGCGATACGGAGGATCGGAATTATTGGACGAAACAGTGGAACTTGTAACAGAAGATCCCCGAATGTTCCTCAAACAGTCTATACTCGAGAATCGAAAGTTCGATCTTATACAAATCGCTTCTGCAGAAGAAGTTCCTGCATCTTCCTCCGGGCTGCTCTCTCCCCGTGAAAACTTTCTTTTAACGGTAGAAGGAATTGAGGAAGCATTGTCCGTTCTTACCGAAGAAGGAATTCTCTCTGTCACCCGGGGCTTACAAACTCCTCCACGGGACTGCTACCGCATGCTGGGAATAGGCCGGGATGCATTGAAGAAAAGAGGTACCCAGGATCCTCAAGAACATGTACTTCTAGCCCGAAATTATCTGGCTTTTCTTTTAATGTTTGGAATTGCTCCCATCTCTTTTGGAAGAAAACAACGATTCCAGGAAGTGCTACAAGAGCTAGGCATGGATCCGGAATATGTTCCCGGTATCAAAATTGAAGAAATA
The DNA here is from genome assembly GCA_017998025.1 of Spirochaetales bacterium. Classification (GTDB taxonomy): domain Bacteria; phylum Spirochaetota; class Spirochaetia; order DTKZ01; family DTKZ01; genus DTKZ01. The sequence continues at coordinate 146 of JAGODW010000228.1, read as the reverse complement.
CTCCCTTATAAAAACGAAGTTCCAGGTCCGGAGGGTACTCCCTATTCCTACTATTACTGGGGAGCAAAAACAATCCTGGAGGGAAATCCAGAGGATCTGTACCGGAATTGGATATACGATGTTACGCCTAGCACAGATAATAAACC
>JAGODW010000227.1 GCA_017998025.1 Spirochaetales bacterium | reverse complement strand
GGATCGTTTTCTTTTTTTGCCAGATCGTACAGGTCTCTCAATTCTTGTATCGATGCTATGAGGGACTGCCAGGGTTCAATCTTTTGCTTCAATCGCTTTAACCGGGTAAGGGCTTTTTCTGCCTTTTCTTTATCATTCCAAAAATCAGGATTCCCCGATTCGATCTCTAAATCTCGGATATCAAAGCGTATCTTTTCCGAGTCAAAGATGCCTCCAGGTTTCAGTGATCTGTTCGTTTAGACCTTCTAAGGCCTGGGAAATATCCTCTATCATTTAAAATCCTCCCGTATAACTAAAATAATATAGGCAAGTCTCTGAAAAAACAATCTCTGGACTTTTTGATTCTATACCGATAATAATCATAAGAATGAACCGTACAGTATATTACTTTTTTCTGCTATTCTGTTTTTCCCTCGGTGGAGTACCTCTCCTTTCCGGTAATGAAGTAAAATCTCCCTTTGTTTCTCAAATAAAAGTTGCTGTACGAGGCCCTCAAGTCAAGATCACCTGGAAAGACTCTCCCGATACCCCGGGGAGTCTTTTAATCTTCCGTAGCAAGGAAGAGATCACTTCGGAAAACTTCTCTCAGTCAACACTTGCCGGAATCGTGCCTCCCGGAACCGAATATTTTATTGACACCCCGGGAGAGGTCGGATCCTACTTTTATGCAATACTGATCCAAAGCGGGAAAGACGCTCTTCATACAGAACTGATCCCGTTCAGAAATAAAACCATTACCCCTGTAGTACTGGAAAACATTGCGGATGAGCAGGAGAGAGGGGCAAAAATCAGTTCCATCAAAGCGGAGGTTGTGGGGAATTCTATCGTAGTAAGATTTGTAGTAAATCGGGGGGATCGGGAGCTAATCCTCTACCGAAGCAGCTCACCAATCCTCTCAATAGAACAGTTATACAACGCCACAGAAGTCCAGCGTTTCCCCAGCTCTACAACAGAGTATACTGATCACCCTATCCCGGGTATTCCTTACTACTACGCCGTAGTGGATGCCCGTCTACTGGAAATGAAAAACCCCCAGCTTGAACCTGGAAATAATACTACCCTGGAGTACGTTGAGATTCCCTTACCTTCCGAGGGGGCTGTATCCCTCGATATGCTCCCCCCCCTTCCAGCTGAAAGGGTGCGTCCGTTGCCTCTACCCTATTTCCTCCTGCAGCGAAGTGTCGAAACAGGGCAAAAACTGCCCGGATCTAGAGAGTATGGGATTCCAGAACCGTTCCCGCTATCCCCTATAACCCATAAAATCATAAAGGATCTAACAGACCCGCTTCCACGCACCTCTCTACCCACTCCCTCTCCTTTGCTGCTGGATACAAATAAAGCAGCGGGCGACATTCGAGAAGAGTACATGCTACAGACCATCTTGAGCGGTCCTTTTAAGCAAAGAAATTGGGGAGAAACAATCCTACAAATAGATCTGTTTCTTCGACTCCCCCTTAGTTCCGATATTCGGAATCAGGCATATTTTTATCGGGGGCAGGCCCGGTTCTTCACAGAGCAGTACCGCGAAGCGTTTATGGACTTTCTTATAGCCTCTTCTCAGCACTATGCGGAATGTACGCCCTGGATCGATAAGATTCTCCAGATTTTAAAAGAGGAAGGGAGAGAATAGATTTATAGATCGTCCAGTTTTTCTATCCTTAGAGTAATTCTATTTTCCCATGTCCCATGAGGAGCCAGGTCCAGTTTCCACCGGGGCACAAAAGAAGAGCACTGATACCCATTAGAAGAACCTTTCCCTTCATTCCAGACCGTGCCTTCTACAGGAAAACTCCATCCGGACGCTGTTTCGAGAGTAGCAATAGAGATCCCCACCTCGTTTATCAAGTCTTCAAACAAGATTTCTCCAATTCCGGTAAGTTCCTGAGGGTTGGAAGGAACCTCATCCCGTGATTTTCCTTCTAGTTTGTATATCTTTACCCCATCCCCCTGCAAAAATGAAATGTTTATTTCTGAACCGAACCCGAAGCTCAAAAGGGTATCGCCGGGATTCGTTATAGAATAGTAAAGGTTTATCGTGGAATTTTTAAAAATGAATTTTTTCAGGATGCGAAGGGGAAATACTTCTTTCCCCTGCTTTATTCTACCCAGCCGCTGTAAGACAAGCTCACTCCTCTCTTTATCGCATTTCACAACCTCGTACGGCTGTTCCAGGAAATCTCCCCATTCCTCGTAGCTTTGGGAAGCAAAATCTTTCAGCCTGGTTCCCGGAGGAAATAGATGATCCATGAACGAATACTTAGGAACCGCCCTTTCTGCTGTTCGAGTGATAAAGGTATTCAAATAGTTCCACGGTTTATTCAAGGAATCCAGCTCAAATAGTACCCCACCCAGGCTATGAATATAGGCATTCATCTCATATCCCTGGTACAGAAACTCTTCCCTCCCATCCATGTCAAAATCCGTAACAACGATGGAAGGAATAAATACTCCCTTTAATCGGGTGATGCGTTCTGCAGAAATCAATGCTTTATAAGCCTGTTTACGGAGCCCATTGTAAGAATAATCCCTGCCGGGTCCAGGCCAGTACGCACCTCCAAACTCTCCTCTCCATAGTTCCTCCCGGGCTGCTGTTTTCCGGTACTTATCCCTCCGGATACTGTTGACCAGCATATGAGTATACTGCATTTTTGCATACAACAAATTGCTTTCCGGATACAGTACTAGAAACTGTCTAAAAAAGCCTCCTCCGAAAAGCATGTCTCCACGGGAAAGCCCCATCCGGTTTTTTAAGGAGATATACTCTCGTGCTCGATCCGGCTGAAGAGCATGTACCATTGTCTGTTCCCGGGATCCACAGGGAAAGTATGTTTTAGACCCCACCCGGGAAGATCGTAAATACCGACCCGGCTGCGTTACTTTGATTCCATTTGCAGCACGAAGTTCCATCAAGAAACTCTCCAGCCGCTTTTCCTGGAACCACTTGCGTCCTTTGCTCTCTCCAAATTCGGTTCCATTTAGCAACAGAGTAACTAGACGATCCTCCTCCTGGGAGGCATGGGACAACAGAAGATTCAGTGCTTCTTTCGGCGTGAGATCCCAAAACGTATCCCCCTCTTTCTCAAAGAGGGGAAATACAAAGAGTGTTTTTCCCTGATCTTCCGTGATATAGGGAACATACCGCCATCGTATCCCTGCCGCATTGAAATGATACTCACCCAGAAACGTATAATCCATTCCACAGGTTCTTAGAGTAGAAGCAAGCCAGGGCTCCCATTCTGTTTCTGGGATCCAGGCACCCCGGGGGCGTTTTCCAAATATCTTACGGATATAAGTTGTTAGAAACTCTATCTGTCCCATTCCATCGGAGCGGGGAATAATCGTAAGGATAGGATCGTAGAAAGCACCCCCTAATAGTTCTACCTGCTTACGGGATACCATCTCTGAAAGAACATCGAGAAATTCTGGATGCTTTTTCTCCAGCCACTGGAGCAGAGTCCCTGAATAGTAGAGTACACAACTCATATCCGGCAAATGATACAGAGTGCTTAAAAAAGGCTTAAAAGAGGATCGATACATATCCTCATATGTCGAATCGGGTTCTCCCAGGGGAATTGAATTATATGTGCCAAAGATCAATTGCAGATCCGGCATCCCTTCCATCTTTCTTTCCTTACTCAATCTTGTGCTTTACAATGCACTTCGTAGGACACGCTTTTTCAGCGTTTTTTCGCTCTCCCCGCCTTCTATAATTGATCCGTGCCAGATTTTTTTCTATAGTGAATCCCCCTTCTGGGGACATTCGTTCACAAGCTCTGCATCCGGTACAGCCCACAGTGCAATAGGCAGAAGTGGTAGGTCTGTCATCCAGAGAGTTGCAGGCAATAAAATAATCCGCATTCCGGGGAATCTTTTGTAGCACTCCTGTAGGGCATACAGTAATACAAATGCCGCAGCTGGTACATTTTTTCGGATCCACAAATACAAGATTTTCCCTCGTATAGGAAATCGCTTGAGAAGGACAGAGGCGGATACAACT
>JAGODW010000226.1 GCA_017998025.1 Spirochaetales bacterium | reverse complement strand
ACAGAAGAGGAAATCGAAGATTTCTCTTCCTCCCTGCTCCAGGAAACGGGAATATTATTTCAAGTGGCTAAATAATGGGAGAGCTGTTTTTAATTAAGCCGGGAGAGCTGACCTTAAAAGGGAAAAACCGAAGATTCTTTGAGGATCGCCTCTTTTTAAATATTCGTAGAAAGCTGAAGGATGTCCCTTACTCCTGGGTGAACCGGTACGGCAGAATGTACCTGGAAGCTGAGGAATCCTGTGTACAAGCCGTTGAACATTGTCTGCGGACAACTCCGGGGATAACGGGCTTTTCCCGGGCCATTCGATGCCCCAAAGATCCGGTACAGCTGGTAGAGGCAGCCCTTTCCCTTGCAGAATCTCTTTCTGTCCGCGGGAACCGGTTCAAGGTAGAGGCAAAACGAGAAGATAAACAGTTTCCTCTTACTTCCTACCAGATCGCCTGTCTTCTAGGAGCCGAACTCCAGAAACGGTTTCCCGAACTTAAGGTGGATTTAACATCCCCTTCCTGGACGTTATTCGTGGAAATTCGGGATCAGGCGTACCTGTATGTTGAAGGAAAGGAAGGGCTCCGGGGGCTACCCGTGGGAACCGGTGGGAAGGGGATCCTTCTTTTATCCGGCGGGATAGATTCTCCTGTAGCGGGCTTTCTTATGGCGGTACGGGGGATGGTTTTGGAAGCAGTCTATTTTCATTCCCCCCCTTACACCGGTGAACAGGCCTTACATAAGGTAGAGACGTTAGCCCAGCACCTATCCCAGATTACCGGTTCCCTCACCCTCCATATCGTACCTTTCACAGAGGTCCAAATAGCTATCCGGGAAAGGGGGGTAGAGGATGAGATCACGTTGATGACCCGGGCTTCAATGATGAAAATAGCTACCCGGCTGGCGCACAACCGGAATATCCCCGCTCTCATTACAGGGGAAAGCCTTGGACAGGTGGCAAGTCAGACGGTGGAAAGTATCCGATTTACCAATGGATGTACCGATCTTCCCGTCTTCCGTCCCCTTATAGGGATGAATAAGGAATGGATTATGAATGAAGCCCGAAAAATAGGCACCTATGAAACCTCTATTCTCCCTTATGAGGATTGTTGCGTACTCTTTTCCCCTCCTCACCCTCTGACCCGGCCGGATCCTGAGCTCCTTGCGGAGCATTTCAACGCACTCAACCTGGAAGATCTGATAGAAAAAGCCCTTAACGGTATAGATAGAAAAGCCTTTTACTATAAGAAAGAGTAAAAATGAGAGGCAGGAGAAACAATATCCTGCTTACACGGCCACTTTATCCGGTGCTGAAGTTCCAGACTCCTTCTTGGGGGAAGCATCAGCGCTTTCTTTCTTTTCAGAACCGTTGGAGTTGGAAGGTTTCGACTCAGCAGGTTTGGACCCGGTAGAAGAAGACTTTCGGTTGTCCGTTACATAAAAGCCGCTTCCTTTAAAGATAATCCCCATTCCTCCTCCGATCAGGCGACGAACCCTCTTTCCACACTGAGGGCATTCCGTTAGAGGCGGCTCAGACATACTCTGAAACATCTCGAACCGATGTCCACAAGCGGTGCATTCATAATCGTAGCTAGGCATACTAGATCTCCTCTATCGTGGAAAAAATATGGGAACGATATACTGCTAATATACAAAGAAAAGTGATTTCACGGCAATAGGGAGGTTACGATACCTGTACAGAGCTGTCCATGGTAACTACCGAACATTCGAATTTTCTGAGAACCGTACAGGTATCCCTCTCTCTGCCAGGTAGGCTTTAATCTGCGGTACCGTATACTCCCCATAATGCACCATCGATGCTACCAGAGCGGCATCCGCCTTCCCAACGGTTAATACCTCTGCCAGATGGTCCGGAGTACCGGCTCCCCCTGAGGCAACCACCGGAATATGAACCGCTTCAGAGAGCATCCGGGTAAGGGTAAGTTCATACCCTTCTTTTGTTCCATCCGCATCCATCGAGTTTACCACGATCTCTCCGGCACCGAGCTGTTCTGCTTGAAGCGCCCAGGCCCGGGCATCCCATTCTGTTCGTGTCCGCCCACCATTGATAAACACCCGGTATCCGGAGGGAGCTGTGGTATCCTTCAAGGCATCCATCCCCAGCACGATGCACTGGCTGCCAAACCGTGAGGCTCCTTCCTCGATAATCCCCGGGTTCCGTACTGCCTGGCTGTTCACGCTGACTTTTTCAGCACCGGCCAGGAGGGTATCTCGCATATCCTGCACAGATCCAATACCTCCCCCTACACAGAAGGGGATAAAAATTTGTTCTGCTACCCGTTCTACTACCGTAAGGATTACCCGTCGCCCTTCTGCCGACGCGGTGATGTCGTAGAATACCAGTTCATCTACATCCTGCTCATAGTAGAGCTTCGCCATTTCAACCGGATCCCCAATATCGACATTCCCCTGGAACTTGATTCCTTTGGTAGTTTTGCCGTCCCTCACGTCCAGACAGACGATAATTCGTTTTAACAGCATATACCTGTACCTTATACACGATAAATAAAATTTTCCAGCATCTTCAAGCCAGGAGCGGCCGATTTTTCCGGGTGAAACTGTAGGGCTACAAGGTTTTCTCTCTGAAGGGCAGAAGCGAACCGTACGCCGTACTCTGTCCAGGCAACGGCATTTTCAGGATTCCGTGGACAAGGATAGTACGAATGGACAAAGTAGCAGGCGGAGTCTTCAGGAACTTCCTGGAAGATTGGATGAGAGTTTTCATGGTGTACCTGGTTCCATCCCATGTGGGGAACTTTTAACCCGGGCAGAGAGGGAAACCTTACCACTTCTCCGGGAATTAATCCAAGGCATTCGGTGGACCGTTCCTCTGATCTCTCCAGAACGATCTGGCATCCAATACAGATTCCCAGGATCGGTTTACCCGAGCGATAGTACTCTAGAAGAAAACTACCCAATCCCGTATTCCTTAAAACATCCATCACTGCCAGCGCTTCTCCATCTCCCGGAATGATCAACTTATCGCAATGATTTAGCACTTCCGGTTCCGGAGAAATTATCCCTTCTGCGCCGAGGAACTTTACGGCCGTTACAGCACTTCGAATATTTCCGGCCTTATAGTCCATAATGCCAATTTTTACCATACAGTTTGCATCCTGAGAGATGTATGTATCATAGATGTGAGGAAGCGGACAACAGCGGGGGAGGGAATGGGAATACCGGAAAACAGGATCGATGTTCCTGAAACGGATATTTGCATTGAAGTGACCTCCTCAGGAGAATCTTCCTGAAGAACGATTTTTGCCACTGTTAGACGGAGGAGTACGGAAACAGACCGGGCCTGTTCTACCTTCTGAAAGGTAAGGGCTCCATTTGCTAGGTATTGCTCTGGATCCGCTTGCGTAAGGTTGATCCGAATCGATTCCAGGGTGGGCAGGTACGGTTCCAGATCAGGAAAATCGAGTTGAAAAAACTGCTCAAAGGGGGAGGAAAGATAGATACCCACATCTTCATCCAGCGGAAGGGGAATTGATTCGGATTTCGTTTGAATAGGTGCGAACGCTCGGTCCAGCGTGTTTTGGATATTCCCGTTGGAAAAGATCAACAATCGTTTTTCAAAAAGAGCAACCTGCATGTGCCCGGAATCCTGCTCAAAGTACGGGATCGAAAGTCTTCCTGTAAGGGTTCTGTGTGTTTTTCGTGTCCAGCCTTTCTCCGGCGATAGTCCTAGTTGAAGGAGAAAGGAGGAAAAATCTCCTTCCCCCAGTATCACCCATTGGAACCTCGAAGGGGTGTTCTCGGAAACCATTCCGGCCAGGTAGAAATAGGTAGTATGATCCAGAAGGTACGATACCCCTGAAGAAGGAAATCCTTCCTTTTGTAGTAGATCCGAAAGGATTTCTCTATGCAGGGGGACGGATAGGTAGGCATACAGGGCCGCTTCTGGAGGAAGGATATCCCACGGGGAACGGGGTTCGAGGGGGGGAAGGGTGCGACAGCCTGCCAAAAAGAGTATTGTAACCTCGAGTACCCCTAAAG
>JAGODW010000225.1 GCA_017998025.1 Spirochaetales bacterium | reverse complement strand
AATCCCATGAGCCAGGGAGAGTAGAGCACTCCGGGATCATCCCCTCTCTCTGATCCCGCAGCGTCAGAGGCAACAATAAGGGATCGGTCCGTATCTATCTCTGCCTCGAGAGGCAACAGGGCTGTACAATACTGTTTTCCCACCCGCTCGTACTCATCGATATTCTCATTTAAGTCTCCCAGGATAAGAATCTCCCTGGAAGGATATTCCTCTACCAGTTCCCGCATTCTTTTTCGAACTACCGTTGCTGAAGCGATCCGGTTTTCTTCTGTAGCTTCTGCCCCTTCTGTTTTCGATTTAAAATGGCAGATAAATACCGTAAGGGGATGTCCCCCGCAATCCACCTCCACTTCCAGAATAGGTCGCTGGGGAAACCCTTCTGATACAGGCTGGTGCGCCCGGCTTTGTAGAACAGGGAGCCGGGAAATAAAGCCGATCCCCGTAGGGGCACCCGACTCCGCAACAGCTCCATATGTACGATACCCTTTTCTTTGAAGTTGAAGGTTTACCAGATCCTCTAACACACGTGCATTTTCAATTTCACAGAAGGCGAGGAAATCCGCACCGCCAGGAGAAGCATCCCGCAGCACTTTCCCCAGGTTCTCCAGTTTTTTCAAATATTCCGGCCGCCCCCAGGAACCCTTCTCCCCGCTGAACTCGGCATACTCTGTTCCTGCATCCTCGTCGTCAAACAGGTTGTGCACATTGTAGGAAAGGAACGTATAGGTATTCCCCGTATCCTGTTCTTCCCATTGAAGGGAACATGCTCCGCAGGAAGAAAACAGGAGAAGGATAAAGGATGCGCTGCAAAGCCGTGCTCCCAGTGGAAAAAGGCGCGGAAGGGAAATTGAGCCCTTCATCGAACTGCCTCCTTGTTCGACCCGGCTGGCATCCAGATAGGAAAAATCAGCGGGTCTTTTTCAAGTAAGACAGAACGATCTGTACTTCTGCTTCAGGTTCTACTGCAGAAGGAGTAAATTTTTCTCCAGTTATGGCTTCGAATGCTTCGATATAACGCCGGGAAACAGCCTCTCGTACTTCATCAGGGATTTCAGGAGCAGGTCCTTCACCCTTAAATCCGTTAGAAAGGAGCCAGGAACGGAAGTATTCTTTGTCCAGCTGTCGGGGATCCTCTCCCCGCTGGAAGCTTTCTTCGTAAGAGGCTGCATACCAGTACCGGGAAGAATCCGGGGTGTGAAGTTCGTCTACCAGGTACACGGTACCCCCGGGTGAAAGGCCAAACTCGTACTTTGTGTCTACCAGAATCAATCCTTTCTCCCCAGCTGCCTCAGTGCCTTTCTGAAAGAGGGTTAACGCCATTTTCCGTACCTGTTCCCATACAGGCGGGGAAACAATCCCGCGGCGCAGGATATCCTTTTCCGATATGGGTTCGTCGTGCATTCCGGCTGCTTCCTTGGTGGAAGGGGTAAGGACAGGGGAAGGGAAAGGCTGGTTTTTCCGCATCCCTGGAGGGAGGGTAATTCCCGAAACCGGTTTTCCTGCAGCATAGTCGCGGTACGCGGATCCAGTCAGGTACCCGCGGACTACGACCTCCAGAGGTAGAACCCGGGTTTTCCGGACTACAACGGTACGGGCAGATAGTTCTTCCAGGATATGCACGGGTACAAGATTTGAAACAATTTGAAACCAGTACGAGCTGATCCGATTCAGAATCTCACCTTTGTGAGGAATGGTGGTTAATACTCGATCGAACGCAGAGATCCTGTCCGTAGTAGTAATAAGCAAACGATCCCCTAAATCGATCACATCCCGTACCTTGCCCCGGTACAGAGAAACGTCGTTCGGGAGACCTTCCAGCTGTTCAAAGGTTTTTCCTTTCATCTCAAGCCCCTTTCCGCAAAACAACTTCTACACCGGAAGTTCTACCCGGGACTTAATAAGCTGACCGATAAGACCGTAGTTCTTTGCTTCCTCTGCATCCATCCAGAAGTCACGATCCGTATCCTTCTCGATCTGCTCCAGAGGCTTCCCTGTTTCCTCGGCTATAAAGCGATTAATTTTGTCCCGTACTTTCTCCAGCTCACGGGCATGAATCTCGATTTCTGTAGCTACCCCCCGCATCCCGCTTAAGGGCTGATGGATCAGGTAGTGAGAATTCGGCAGGCCGAACCGCCTCTCCTTCTGCGCTCCCAGTAAAACCAGGGCTCCGGCAGAAGCAACCAGCCCCATCCCAATGGTGTATACATCCGGTTTAATAAAACGCATCATATCAATGATCGCATACCCGGCGTCTACATCCCCTCCCGGCGTGTCGATAAAAATCTTTATAGGTCCCTCCCCTTCTGCTTCCAGCAGGAGAAGTTGTCGTATGGTACGCTCTGCCAGGGTTTTGTTTATTTCTCCGGATAGAATAATGGTGCGGGTTTTCAGCAACCGCTGAAAGAGGGCCTCCCCTTCGGGGGATCGTTCTTCCCGCTCCTCGTTTTCTTCTTCATTATATCGAATCATGGCTACTCCTTTAGTACGGCTTGATGGAAAAACTCTCTTGTAATATACCAATAGCGCAATCAAGGGTAAAGGATGCAAGAGACAAAGTTGAAAAAGAAAAGCGCGGTCGTGGCGATAGTGGGTAGACCCAGTGCTGGAAAATCTACCCTCATGAATTACCTCTGTGGCCAGAAAGTAGCAATCACTTCTCCGGTTCCGCAAACTACCCGGAACCGCATTCGAGGAATCCTCACCACGGAGAGGGGACAGCTCATCTTTATAGACACGCCCGGCTACCATAAATCAGAAAAAAAATTCAACCTTCGTTTAAAGACCCTTGTAGAAGAGACCTTTGGAGAGGTGGACATGGTGTTATATGTTATCGATACCAGTCGTACCCCGGGAGAAGAGGAAGAATCGATCGCTCAAAGGATAGCACGGTTTCCTGGACCAGTTCTTATAGCCTTAAACAAGATCGATGTAAAACCAAACCAGGCGGATCAGCATGAATCTTTTTTGAATCTCCGTCTTGCCGGCAAACCCAGATTTCGAATCTCTTCCGTAACCGGGGAAGGAGTTCCTGCCCTTGTCCAGGCCCTCTTTGATGCGGCTCCTGAAGGAGATATCCTGTATCCTGAGGAGTTTTATACGGATCAGGATCCAGATTTCCGCATTGCGGAAATCATTCGGGAAAAAGCCGTGATGGAAACCTGGCAGGAAGTTCCCCACTATCTATACGTGGAGATTGCCGATATAGAAACGCTGAAGGATGGATCCCTCTGGGTTCGAGCATTCCTCGTTGTAGAACGGGAATCCCAGAAGGGGATTCTAATTGGGAAAGGGGGATCGAAAATAAAAACGATCCGCCTGGCTGCGGAAGCGGAACTATCTGAGATATTCCCCTACCCTGTTCGACTGGATATCAGGGTCAAAGTAGATCCCAAGTGGCGCCAGAACGATACGTTGCTTAAAAAACTATTCCGATAATAAAAAACTAATAAGAAACTAGAAAGGAACACCATGAAACGCATCTTAACAAAAAGAATCGGATTAACATTTTCCGTACTTAAAAGCTTCCAGGGGAACACCCGTACGTGTCTCCTGGTGGAACCCCTCTGGGGTATTCCGTTCAATTTGTTTGCCCCGTACGCATCTCTCTACATGCTTGCCCTTGGCTGCACAAAGGAACAGGTGGGAACGATCACGGCAATCGGCCTGATCTTCCAGATGATTTTTTCGCTGGTAGGAGGATACATTACCGACAAACTGGGGAGAAAACGGACTTCCCTGATTTTTGACCTCCTTTCCTGGTCCATTCCCTGTTTGATCTGGATGGTTGCGCAAAATTACTATTATTTCCTCATAGCTGCTATCCTGAATGGGATGGTACGGATCGTACAGAACTCATGGAACTGTTTGATGATAGAGGATGCTCCTCCTGAACAACGGGTCCATATCTACACCTGGGCAGAGGTTGCCAATATCCTGGCCGGCTTTTTTGCTCCTCTGGCCGGATTCATCGTGGAACAATTTACTCTGGTCCCGGCCGTGCGGGGGTTATATGC
>JAGODW010000224.1 GCA_017998025.1 Spirochaetales bacterium | reverse complement strand
TCGGAAGAACTTTTACCAGATGCTGGACTGCTCTTGTAGCTCCTCTTATCGTTCTCGGAACAATCTTCTCAGGACTCGTAACCCCGACTGAAGGGGCTGCTGTCGCAGTGGTATATGTTATCATCATCGACTGGATTATTTATAAAAAACTCACCTTTTTGGATATCGTCGATGCATTCAAGCGGACCGCTTACATTTCCGCAGCTATCCTTTTTATTGTAACTTCCACGGCGATTGCGAATTGGATCATTGCGTACGATAATGTCCCAAAATTCCTGAGCCAGGTACTTTCCAATATACCCGGCGGCAAGTTCGGTTTCCTCCTGGTTACGGATCTGATCTTGCTTTTCATCGGTATGACTATTGATGCTACTCCCGCGTGCATCATCTTCACGCCGCTCTTCCTCCCGATAGCGATGAGTCTCGGAGTAAATCCTACCCATTTCATCGTGCTAATGGTCTGCGGCCTCGCACTCGGGCTTGCGACGCCTCCCTACGGTGTCTGTCTTTTTAGTATTTCATCGATCACCGGAGTACCCCTGGACAAGATTGTAAAACAGACATTGCCTTATTATGGTGCGATGATCATATCACTGCTCGTCATTACATTTTTTCCTCCGCTTACCCTGGTTTTCCCCAATCTCATCGGAATGTAATGTCTATCTCGTAGAGCCGGTGGTTATCCACCGGCTTCTGTTCTCTGGCAGAACCCTATGGCTGTCTGGTCGTGTGTGGAAAAATATCCAACGACACAAAAAACTCTACACTCTATCCTCTGGACGAAAAACGAAGCCTTCCTTTATACTTTCCCTATGCTTATTTACCCATACACCTCTTATGCTTTCGGAAACGGATTGTGGTGCAGCGACTGATTCCCCCGGGTCGATCGATTCTTCTATGCATGTTTCTTTTTTTCTTTTTAGGAGGGGATCCTGTAATTCATTCCCAGGAAACCCTATTTCGCAAAGCTGTCGATTCCTACTATGCTGGAAACCTGGAAGAAAGCATACGGCTTCTAGAAAATGTTCTACAACAAGAATCATCCTGCGAAGAACTGATCCGGATTTACCAGGAAATCGGCCCCTCAGGTGCCAGGATCGATCTCTCCGAATATCGAAAAAAGCTGGAGACCTGGGGGAAAACCCTCTATGATCTTTCGGGGAATACACCCATATGGGAACGGGAACTATTTATATGCGCAGTTCTCGCAGGCCATTATAAGAAAGCTCAGGAACTACTTCCCCTTCGAGAACCTACTCCAGAAACGTACCTGTATGAGGGAATTCTTTCTCTGGAAACTCAGGGAGACTCCTCCCCGGAGCAGGCTATCCTCCTATTTCAGACATCCTTGCAGGGGGACGATTCCCGGCCTGCTACATGGTACTTTTTAGGAAACACCTGGCTAACTCTGGGAAACCTGGAAGAAGCAGCGATCTGTTTCCGAACCGCGCTTCGAAAGGATAGTAGTTTTCTCCCTGCCCTTACCGCGCTAATGGAAACAGTACTTCTCCAGGGAAATGTGCAGGAAGGGTACACTCTCCTCAATCGATTACAGAACATACTCCCCTTTCGGAAAGATATTCCGAAACGAATTCTAGAGCTGGAAACAGAATACCCGGAGCTTCGGATAAAGGTAGCGGAAAAAATCCAGACAAAACGGGTGCATAAAGAACCGCCCCGGGTACTTCCTTTTAGCGGGGACGTAACCAGAATTCCCCGGATACGGGTTGCCCTTGCTCAGGGAATCTCTACGCTCTCCTTCAAGATTGCTTCCCCTTATTTAGCCCGATGGATCTCACCGGAGGGAACGGAGAACCAGGAAATCCTGGAACCAGGCATCTATAAACTTTTACAAAACAGACAGATAGGAGATATACAGATACGGATTGATTCTACAGTCCTGGAGGAAACAGATCTTCACGCCCTAACTCTCCCATCCAGCGGACCGGCATATCTGGAACCGCAGGAACCGGGATCTACCGTCCTTCTCTTCGATCTATCGAACGAAACAGGAAGTTTCATTGCAACGGTGGATGATCGATCCTTTCGCGGATCCTTTCAAATTCTGCAGGAGGAGGATGGGTTTACTCTGATCAACCATATAAATATAGAAGAATACCTCTACTCTGTCCTTCCTTCGGAAATGCCTGCGGGATGGCCTCCCGAAGCTCTTAAAGCCCAGGCTATTGCGGCTCGATCCTACAGTCTTGCCATGATGGAGCGTTCCCGCTCTAAACCGTTCGATGTGTATGGAAGCACCCGTTCCGCCGCCTACCGGGGAGTTGGAAGCGAGCATCCTACTGCTATAGAGGCAGTAGACGCTACACGGGGTATCTATCTCAGGGACGAAAACGGTCCTTTCCCTGCTTTCTATTCGGCAAATAGTGGTGGGTATGGAGAAGGAGCCGAGGCTGTCTGGGGATCCAAGGATCCCAATCTAGCGGTACCGGATATTTTATCCGAAAAACGGGAAACGTACCTTTCCCTCAGCGAACTGACAGATTGGCTTAAAAGTTATCCCATAAGTTATTCATCCCAGCCCAGCTTCCACTACCCTGCAGCGTACCGATGGGAACGGTGGGTTACTCCTGAAGAAATTCGCAGCCGTTTAGGAACTGATGCACCTGCAGGAAGAGTAACGGCTGTTCTTACCCGGGGAAGGAGCATTTCAGGAAGGGTTCGGGAAGTCGAGATTCAAACTGAAGGCGGTTCCCTCCGGTATACAGGAGATAGGGTCCGTACCATCCTGGGAGGACTTCGCAGCACCCTTTTTACCCTGCGGGTAAAGATCGGGAAAGACGGGTATCCGGAATTCTTCATATTCAACGGGGGCGGCTGGGGACATGGAGTGGGTCTTGATCAGAGCGGGGCTGCGGGTATGGCAGCAGCAGGATTCACCGCAGAACAAATCCTTCAACACTACTACCCCGGAACAACGATGGATTCCTGCTTAGATTAGGCATCTCTCACTTCTTCTCCAACACTAGATCTAGCTTTCGATCCAGAACGAGGCAAGCGGCACCCAATGCACCTGTAGGTTCCCCTAGTTGTCCCTGCACAATCTTTGCAACAGAAAAAGGATGCTCCATCGCCCATCGGGCTGCTTCCTCCCGGATTTTGCTGATCAGCGGCTCTCCCATATTCCCCACCGGCCCGCCGATGATTACCATATCCGGATTAAACGTGTTAATAATATTGGCCACTTCCAGCCCCAAAAAATGGGCGGCACGTTCCACACACCGTAAAGCGAGTGCGTCTCCTCTGGCTGCTTCCCGGCATATCCCCTCGCCTGTCAGGTCTCCTCCATTTTCCTGTAAAACCTCCTTCAACGTGGAAGCTTCTCCGGCTGCCAGAGCCTCCTTTGCCATTCGGGATAGGGCAAAACCGGAAGCCTCTGCCTGTAAGCATCCCTGTTTTCCGCATCCGCAACGGCTTCCACCCGGATCCATGATCACATGACCGATTTCCCCTGCTGAATAATTGGCACCATGGATCAATATCCCATCGGAAATAAAGGCAGCACTGATTCCCGTTCCGATTCCGATATATACAAGATTGTGAATTCCCCGGCCGGCTCCAAACCGGACTTCAGCTACTCCACTGGCACGGTTCCGGTTCAGGACAAACGCCTGTAATCCCAGCTCTTTCTCGATGTACTGCTTTATTGGAACATTAATCCATCCCAGATCATCCGCCCGAAGAATCACTCCACTCTCCCAATCAACCAGTCCAGGCGCTCCGACTCCTACCGCGGGTAGAAAGGGCCCTTTAATTTCCTGCCTGATATCCAGAATTATCTGTTTCAATCCTAGAAGAAAAGATTCCACTTCCAGTTTTCCCAGAGGAGTTTCCTGCATTCTCAGGATTGTTCCTTCTAAATCGGTGATTACAGCGACCCACTTCCTGGAATGAAATTCCACTCCCAGCGCATGCCATCGATCCCGGGTAAGATTTAGTTGAATCCCCGGACGCCCTCTCCCTTCGGCAATCCCCTCTTGTTCGGAAACAAGTCCCAGAG
>JAGODW010000223.1 GCA_017998025.1 Spirochaetales bacterium | reverse complement strand
CCCTAAAGGAGTCCATAAGGGAGTGCCCACAACCAGGAAAAAAGAGGAAGGCGGTCAACGGATTTCTGCTGAACCCAGAAAGGTCGGAGAGAAATTAACCCCACATGCAAAGCCGGTACGGACGAGCCGCCCCCGTAAAGGAAAACAGACTCCGAACTCCCCGAAGGGGAATTTAACAAAGACAAGTTCGAAATCTCTGGAAGAGAGACTTGCCTTATATCAAGAGAAGTATGGAGATAATTTTCCCTCCTCTGCCCGGGGAGGAAATGCACCTTCCGAGGATCTTAAGAAACCAGGCATTGTTAAGCGGCTCCTTTCTCTCTTCCAGAAGCGGAAGGATTAACGGTTAAACAGGAACGTCCTTTTCGTAATCGATTTCTGAAAATCCGAATCCATGAATATTGAGGAAATCCTGACGGTACTGTTCCAGGTCCGCCAGTTTCTCAAGATTCGAAGCATCGATCTGTTCCCAGCTCCGCATTACCTCCTCCTGCACGTCTTCCCGCATCTCCCAATCATCCATGCGGATTCTCCCTTCCTCATCCACAGGAATCGAGGCAGATCCATACAGTTTCTCCGCAAATAATCGGTACATCTGTTCGATGCACCCTTCATGGATACCTTTCGCCTTCATAACCTTGAAAAGTATGGCGAGGTAGAGAGGAACCACCGGAATTACAGCACTGGCACGGGTTACTACCGCCTTATTGATAGAGACGAATGCCTGTCCGCCCAGGGAAGAGAGCTTTTGGGTAAGGGTTTTTGCCGTTGCTTCCAGATGTTCCTTTGCCTTACCGATCGTTCCGTCCCTATACACAGCCCGGGTTAATTCCGGTCCAATATAGGAATACGCTAGAGTTATTACCCCCTTCGCCAATACTCCTGCTTTTGATAGGGCGTCTATCCAGAGTTCCCAGTCTTCCCCTCCCATCACTTTTACCGTAGGTTCGATTTCCTCCGGAGCTGCGGGAGCAAGATCCGCTTCCAGCACTTCCCCTGTCATGGGATTTACAGATTTTGAGCGGTAGGTCGAACCGATCGGTTTCAGCACAGAGCGGTACTGGATTCCTGTTTTAGGATCTGTGCGGACTCCGGACGCAAGACTGTACACGATGAGATCCACGGTTCCGAACAGCTCTTTAATCCGTTTAATTGCCTCTTCCTTTACTTCATCGGAAAAGGCGTCTCCATAGATATTCTCTGCAATCAGCCCTTCTTTTTTCGCCTCTTCCACAAAAACCTCACTGTTGTACCAGCCCGCAGTTGCAGTCCGCTTCTCCGAAGCAGGCTTTTCAAACGCAATGGAAAGAGTCCCTGCACCTGCCCCGAACGCTAAGGCGATCCGGGACGCCAGTCCGTATCCGGCTGACCCGCCGATGAGAAGAACATGCTTCGGCCCCTTAAAGGGTTTTTGCTTTTTTACATACTCGATCTGATTCAGCACATTTCGGCGGCAACCTTCCGGATGAGCATTCATACAGATATTGTTTCGAATCATGGGTTTTATAATCATTGAACACCTCTTCTGTTTTTCCTCTACTCTACAGATACCCTGGCAAAAGGTCAATCCTTTTGTCGGCCATTGGCCGAGAAAATTGATTTCTAGCAGAACATCGAACTCTTGAGAGGAGATAAAATATAGCATATATATTGTAAACAAATGTTGCGAAGTACCTTTAAAGACGTCCTATTCGTGTTCCTATCGTTAACGATAGGGATTTTACTGGGAACAATAGGAGGACTATCCGTACTATCAGAAAGGGAAAATGAGTTATACCGACGTAAAATCAATCTTCAATTAGCAAAATCGATCCGCTACCAACTGGAAAGCACAGAAAATCTTACTTTCCAGTTCCTGGCAAACCGGGAACTCAATAAAAGTTTAGAAGCGTACACAAAATCCCCGGATCTATACCAGATCGCACCCTTTAATTCAATCTTTTCTTCATTTTTGGAAAGTCAAACCCTCTCTCATCCCCTTCTCCGGGATGCAGTATTCTTTGACATAGAGGATCCAAAACGCAAGCCACTTACCATGAGCGAAAATCTTTCGCAAATAGTTTTAAATGATATTAAGTCCTCTCCATTCTACCAAAATATTGTGAAACTCGATGGCAAATTCTATTGGGAAACGAACAATGTCATTAACCACAACGGGAAAAAATCACTTATCTGCGGACGATTAATTAAAAAGGTAGACGGAGAACGGAACTTGGGAGTGCTGGTGCTTTTTCTTCGGTCGGAAAGGCTTTCAGAAATGATCAATAGTGAATTGTATGTGGACGGAGAACCGACTGAATACTCGATAGGGAACTATTTCAACATGATTGTTTCTGCCTCTGGAACCATCCTCGCTTCTCCTCTCAAGTCCTATACAGGAAGAAACATCAAAGAACTTCTACGGATAGAACAACCAACAAAACTAATGGAACTACAATCAACAGGGGTGATTAAAGGCGTATGGAGAACCGAACGTGTCTATATTCGCATGGTGCCTATTCATGAAGCGGGTATTTTCTTGTGGGACATGTCTACCCTTCCAGGAAAAAATCTAAAGAATCGTGCGTTTATACTGATTGGCATCTCTCTTGTAATTATTAGCCTATTTCTTCTGCGGCGTATTCGTATTCAGAGTACTATTGTAAGGAAACCTTCTCTGGACAATTCCCCGTATGAAGGACTACAAGAAGCATGGAAGAGGTTTCAAGAACTTCCGCCAAGGGAAAGAGAAATTCTCCTTTACCTTGCTAAGGGGTTAAGCAACAAGGAAATTGCCTATAAACTTCGACTGCAGGAACAAACTGTCAAAAATTACATACATGATCTATATAACAAACTTGGAATCCATGACCGAGTCTCTGCTGCTTTATTCGTAAATAGAATCCAGAACAACGAAAACAATAATACAGCTACTGAATAGTACGAAAGTACCGATTGTGAATCTCTAATTTAGCCTCTACGATTTTTTTATTACGATAAATTCGTAGAGGAGGAGAAAAATGCTTAGAAAAAAATTAGGAATATGTGTGTTCCTGCTTGGAATCGTCGGATCCCTATTCGCGGGAGGCTCAAAGGAAACACAAGCTCCTGCGCAAGGAGAGAAAAAAGAAAAATTAATGGTCTATACCTCGATGAAAGAAGTATTGATCGGAGAGCTCCGGGATGCATTCGTGAAGAAGCATCCTAATGTTAGTTTCGACTACTACTCCGCAGGAGCAGGAAAAATCATGGCAAAGATTGCAGCAGAGCGACAATCCAAACAACTGGTCTGTGACGTGCTATGGACGAGTGAAGTTCCTGACTTCTATGCACTAAAAAAAGAAGGGGTATTGGAAAAATATGAATCCCCTGAAGCCAAGTATGTAGTAAGCCCTGTTTCTGATCCTGACATGGAGTTCACCGCCGCACGATTGGGTACCCTGGGTATCACCTATAATACAAGCAAGGTTAAAAATCCACCAAAAACCTGGCAGGATCTATTAAAACCAGAATTCAAGGATGGTTTTGCCATAGCAAATCCAGCTCTTTCAGGTACAGCAATGGTTTCCGTAGGGATGATCGTAAATAATCTTGGCTGGGAATACATCGAAAAACTTAAAGCAAACGGAGCTAGAATGGGGCAGGGTTCAGGCCAGGTAGTAGATGACACAGCTGCAGGGGATCTCATAGCCTGCCTCGGGGTAGATTACATCACCATTGATAAGATTAAGAAAGGAGCTCCCTTAGGGATCGTATTCCCTCCAGAAATGCTCGTAATTCCTAGCCCGGTGGCAATTTTTAAAGGTACTCCTAACCTCTCTGCAGCACAAAAATTTGTGGACTTTCTTTTATCAAAAGAGGGCCAAACAATCATTGCCAACAGTTATACGCTGCCAAGTAGAGCTGATGTGCCTATTTTAAAGGATGTCGGACTCGTCGAACCAAAAGATGCAGTTGCTAGGGCAATGAAAATAGATTACCTCAAACTTATGACTGAAAAAGAATCCATTATAGATAAATTCCAGAAGATCATGCAGGGTAAATAAGTCGATGTAAAA
>JAGODW010000222.1 GCA_017998025.1 Spirochaetales bacterium | reverse complement strand
TGAAATGCAATCAATCTGCCCGATTTTCAGCTATCTTATCATCCCATACACCTTCCGTGCCCGCTCCAGGTGCTTTTCGTCGTCGATTTCTGCCCAGCGAAGATCCGGCACTAACAGGCACGGGATAGGATACGTACGGGCTGTTTCCATCAATCCTGTTTCATATTCCACATGGAGGGATTTCTCGAACAGGTTTTCCGCTGTTTTGGAAAGAGCCGAGTACAGATGCCCGGAAATTTTACTGATCCCTACAAGCTCGCCGATTATTTCTGTATCAGGGCGACTTTTAGCTCCATCAGGGTTCATACTCACCGCAGAGTTCCCCTGTCTTAATTTTGATCGATCCTTCGACAGGGCCACCAGGTTCCCTCCCCGCGTTTCCACCCACACCTCATCCCCTGAATCGGTTCGGCCGGACACAAGAACCAGGTCCGGCCGCGGATCTGTTAGGAGCACATCGAGTGCCCGGGGTTCATACACCAGGTCCGACTCCAGAAGGAGAAATCCCTCACCCGGCTCCAGCTCTTTTCCCGCAAGGTACAAGCTGTAGAGGCTTCCTGAATCTGCATATACATCGTTATGCACGGTAACGATCCTTCCTCTCGAGGATGCAGCCAGTTCTTCGTATTTTTCCGCCACATGCCCGGTAACAATAACCACCCGGACAATTCCTACAGCGGCGAGTTTTTCGATTGATTCCTGAATAATCGGCTTTTCTCCCAGGCGTAGAAACCCCTTGGGGATGTCCTTTCCCAGATCTTTCAGCCGTGTTCCCCGGCCGGCTGCTAAAATTACTGCGGTTTTCATAAATTTCACAGATTCTATCGTACTATACTATAACTATATTTTCTATCTGGTACGAGAATTTTTAACGTTGAGTTTCATTTTTCTCGGAAGGACAGTATCTCCGAATGGTTATTTTTTTCCTTTTCTGCAGATCACAACCTCTTCCCCGTGTTCCGCAACACGATCCAGTATCATATAGAGATTTTGTCTAAGTTCTGTAGCAGAAATTTCCATACCCATCCTTTTTTTAACTTACAAGCAAAAGCGTACGTACGTCAAGAGCATTTTGTACGCTTGATTTTTGAAACTCTAAGTTACAATTTTCGCTAATATCCGCTTATACTTGTTTTATAATTCCAAGAATTACAGAAAACCGGATTCGTGAACTGGCGGAGCAGTTGCCAGTAGTAGTAATCACCGGCCCCCGACAGTCGGGAAAAACTACTCTGATAAGGGCGATGTATCCAGACTTGCCCTATTATAATCTTGATCAGCCGGACATCCTGGAACGAGTACGGGAGGATCCCCAGGGCTTCCTATCCAGCTTAAAAGGAAAAAAAGCAATCATCGATGAGGCTCACTGGAACAACTCCTATTTAAGGGATTCTACCCGCCCTTGTATGATCGGCCGTTCAAACCTGTGGACTGGTTCAGCCAGTATATACAGACCTACCTGGAGCGAGACCTTAACCAGCTTGCACAGGTGAAAGATTTACATAGTTTCCATCGTTTCCTCCGGCTCTGTGCTGAATATGTCCGATCTGGCCCGAGACGCAGACATATCTCATACCACATATGCGTATGAAATCAAGTCCAGTGCAACGTTCCGTCCGGAGTTTGTCAAAAACCTAAAAGCATGGGGGCATACAGCAGGGATCCCGGACGATCATCTGTCTCTTCTTTACAATGGAGATGAATCTTTTGTCTACCAGGGGGTATCGGTGCTTCCCTGGAGGGAGGCACTTTTTCAGTAAGTCCTCCGATTTACCCTGCTTTCCCCAACACCTGCTTCATGGCTTCTACCAGCCGGTCAATATCGGAATCAAGGATATCTCCCATGTTTGCAATGCGGAAGATGGAATGGTACAGCCCTGCCTGTCCCGCATAGATCACAAACCCAGCAACCTTCAGGGCATCGTGAAGCCGTTCATAGGTAAGACCGGGAGGTAGTTTAAACGAAGTAAGCATGGAACAGTACGCATCTTCGGGTAGAAACAACTCCACACCCAGAGCCTGGAACTCTCGCCGGATGCGTGTCGAAAGCTTCCGGTACCGTTCCCTCCTTGCCTTCCAGCCCCCCTCTTCCTCAAATTCGCGGAGCGCTTCCTGTAGAACTACACAGATATGGGTAGCCTGGGTAAAGGGCGAGTAACCGGATTTCTGTTCCTTATACATTTTAAACAAGTCGAGGTAGAGGGACGAAGCTTCGGTGGTTCCCTGTTCCATCAGCTCTTTCCGAACCAGGACAAAACAGATCCCCGGTGCACCGTGGATGCATTTATTCGAAACAGAAGCCAGGGCAGCCACGTTCCACTCTTTAAATCGGACCTCCTCCCCGGCAAAACTCGAAACCGTATCGAGGAGCAAGGGTTTCCCATACCTTTTGCACAATGCTCCCAGCGTGTACAGATCGTTTATCCTTCCCGTGGTAGTTTCATTGTGAATGGCAGCCACGTGGGTAATAGAAGGATCCTTCTTCAGGAGCCGTTCCGCTTCTTCCAGGTTCATCGGTTCCGGCCAGTTGCTTTTTACCAGTACATACGGCTTTTTCTCGATTTCCAGCATGGAGGCGATCCGCTCCCCATACACGCCGTTGGAAAGTACAAGGGTCTTCCCCCGTCGGGGTGCCAGGCTCTGGATAATTGCCTCTACGGCGCAGGTTCCAGACCCGGTAAAGAGCACCGCTTCGTACTCTGCCTCTGCTTCCGGATACACCCGCCGAAGCCGGGCTTTGATGTCCAGGACCATCTCTGCAAACTCCGGTTCCCGGTGACAGAGATCTTCCTTTAAAAACACCTTTCGAACCCGATTGCTCATAGTAACCGGGCCAGGATTTAACAGGATGGTAGGCCGATTTCCTGTATCATGCATAGCCTCAGGCATACTCTATTCCTCCATAATTTTACGCATTTTCTTCTACAAGTCTATCCAGATTTTTGATATCTTTTTCCAGCTCGGCAATAAGAAGGAGAATCGCATCCGGATCAATTTTTTTCATAGAGGACTACCCCTTTAGACTCAATGTCTTCTAGAAATGACTCTGAAATAGAATCCAAATCCACCACATCGATCTTCCATTCCTGCCGTAACGCCCAGCCAACCAATGCAAAATAACGGTCAGAGCGTACACCGATATCAATGTCAAAATCCTCCCTTTTCGGCATTCCTCTGGCAAGGGAACCAAATAAAATAATCTTTTGAAGCTCTGGATCTATAGCAAGAAAAGATCTGATCAGTTCTGGTAAAAATTCCTGAACGCGAGCAAATCGCTCTTCAATTCGTTTCTGTACCTCCCGGGACCGCTTCTTCCATCCGTCCCGGTAAGGAGAAGGATCAAAAGTACCCGTCGAATAACCGTCAGACAGCTTCACTCGAATCCCCTTGCAAATCTCCGGGCTACCTCCGGCGGAGCTATTTCAGGTCGGGGCAGATTTTCCGGCACGCCGGAGAGGATCGGCACCCGAATAAAGGTAAGGGCATCGTTTCGATGCTCTTCCAGGGCTTTTTCCAGTTCTTTAGGGTCCAAGACTTCCATCGTACGCTCGTACCCGCAGGCCCTTGCTACAGCACAGAGGTCTACTCCTCGAGAAACTGTCTTCTGACCGCCGGTAGATTCATACGCTCCATTGTCAAATACAATATGGATAAGATTCCGGGGTCGTTCGGTGCCGATCGTACAAAGCGCACCCATCCGCATCAATACCGCTCCATCCCCATCCAGAACAATCACCCGGCGATCAGGCCGGGCCAGAGCGATCCCCAGGCCAAAACTCGAAGCGCATCCCATGGATCCCACCATGTAAAACTGATTCGGTCTATCATCCAGCGCATATAATTCCCGCCCTGTATAGCCGGTAGTAGCCAGTACAAGATCCTCTGTCCGGACTGCATGCTGGACTGCCTTAAGCATAGGCCCTCTTTTTACTGCCGGCACTGCGGAATCCCCGGTCGGTACCACCGACATGCCGGCAGCTACAAGTGCCTCCTTCGATGCTTCATTCACTCCACTCCGTTCTTTTAACGCATAGGGAGCAACAC
>JAGODW010000221.1 GCA_017998025.1 Spirochaetales bacterium | reverse complement strand
GGTCTAGACATGGCTATTCCTCCTAGGGAGGAATAGTACCAGATTAGTGGCAGGCTTCAATCGGAATCAGTGGCAGGTTTGGACCGGAATCCGATTCATTCCTGCCATTCATTCCGGTTTAGGGTGGCAGGTTATCATCGGAATTCCTACTTTACGCCTGGCAGGTTTCCATCGGAATCAGTGGCAGATTTGGACCGGAATATTCAGACAACTATATCTTAAGGATAGAAATAATTGGAAAGGTGACAATCAATATTTAAACTTCTTAAGTAATCTAAGTTCTTTAAAAGAAACAACAATTGGTCATCTTGCTGTTGATTTGCCTTACAGTAGCTACAATTCAAATAAAGGCTATCTCCTAAAATTGCACGGATCTATTGATTGGTTTTATTGTGCAAATCAGAATTGTCGTGCATTTGATAAAGCCTTCCCATTGCTTGAATATAGTAAAGACCATTATTGCTCTGAATGCCATTCGATAGTAAAAGCTCTGATAATTCCACCTGTCCTCTATAAGAATTATAATGAACATTCTATAATACAAATTCTCTGGAATACAGCAGAAAGGGAAATAAATTTAGCAGAAGATATACTATTTTGGGGATATAGCCTTCCTTATACAGATTTCTATTCCAATTGGTTATTAAGAAAAACTAAACCTATTTTGAATTCTATAACAATCATTGATCCTGGTGTTATTCGTAAAAAGGATCCTCCAACATTAAATTTCCAATTTATAAGACATTTAATATCACCAATTAAAAATAAAATGAAAGAGAAAAAAATAATTTTATATGAATATTTTAATGATTATCTAGAAAATAGTTCGATAGAAAAAAAAATACCCACTCAAAAATCTTGATAAAATATAAAACTGGCTTTTAGCAGGGGCAGGATTTGAACCTGCGACCTCCGGGTTATGAGCCCGACGAGCTGCCAACTGCTCTACCCTGCGTCGTGATACGTATATTAATACTAAAAATATTTCTAAGAGTCAATAGTGATTCTGGAAACTTTCCAATCGCTTCGCTTTTACAGCGAGGAATCCTGCGAGAGTCAGGGTAGCTCCCAGGGTAAGAATTGAAACCGCTGGAAACGAGGGGTTTTCCCATCCCAGGTTATAGACACCATGAAGGAAAACAGCTCCTAGATACCCAGGAATGGTTCGGGATCGGTAGTACAACCGGGAGTATCCATAGAAAAAGCCGAACACCAGAGAAACCGCTACATGGAGGGGTACCGAAGTACATCCCCGAAAGAGGGAAATCGAAGGCTCCCGAAATACATAGAGAAGATTTTCAAAGAGGGCAAATCCCAGGCTGGAAGCAGCAAATAGAAAAATTGTTTTTCGAATCGAAACAAGCCCCTGTTCCCGGGTAATAACCATAGGAACAGCGGCTTTTGCAATCTCTTCGATTCCCGCTACAAGGAGAATCCAGAGGAAGAACGGCTTAATAAAAGGTTTTAATGTGAGAAGAAGAACCAGGGTAGGAAGGGCTATTAAGAATCCTCCCAGGAAGGGAAGTAGGAGGGAAACACCGGAAAAAGATCTGTTAGGGGAGACAGACGAGCCGGGAAGCTCTGCAGGGGGAAAGCTGAAAGAATTTTTCCAGTAAATATTCCGGGCAGTGGAAAACACTTTTTCCGCCCGGTAATAGAGAAATCCAAAGAGAGCAAGAGGAATACAGATTGTTAACAGTACCCCCAGAATCCAATTCAGTGCTCGTCTCCCGACCTATTTCAAGGCCTTTTCTAAACAGGCAATAAACAGGCGATTCTGTTCTTCGGTACCTACAGTGACCCGTATCCACTCATCCATCTTAAAAGATCGAAGAGGCCGAATCGTGACCCCCAGATCCATGATGGTGTGGAATACCTCCATCGAATCTCTTCCCACATGTACACAGATAAAGTTCGCATCGCTTGGATAGTACCGGAGTCCTAACCGATCGAACTCTTTGTAGAGGTACTCCTTCCCTCGCCTGTTCATTTCAAACGATTTCCGTACAAACTCATCGTCTTCCAGGGCAGCGAGAGCAGCTTCCTGACCGATGAGGTTTACATTAAAGGGAGTCTTGGTTTTGTAGAAATTTGCAATAACCTCTTTTTGTCCGACGGCATATCCAACCCGAAGACCTGCCAGCCCGTAGATTTTAGAAAACGTGCGAAGTACTACCAGGTTTGGATAGCGGGAAATGTATTCCATAGACTTCGGGAAATCAGGCCGTTCCGCATACTCCTGGTAGGCTTCATCTGAAACGACCAGCACCTGAGAAGGAACTTGTTTCATGAACGCGCGAAACTCGGCTTCTCCGAACGAAGTCCCGGTAGGATTGTTCGGATTACAGAGGAATATGATCTTTGTACGGGAGTCGATCAATTGAAGGATACCTGGTAGATCGAATCTTCCATCCTTCATGGGAGCATACTTCATTGTACCCCCAAAGAGTACAGTAGCGAACGTGTATTCTGAGAACGTATGCTCTGAAGTGATGGCAGTATCCCCCTCTTCCATATAGGCTCCTGAGATAAGGCAAAGAACCTCATCGGAGCCGTTCCCGAAAATAAAATTGTCCCTCTCCAGGCCCAGCCGTTTTGCTACCGCTTCCCGGAGCCGTACGGCCCCTGCATCTGGATAGAGGGATATGGATCCAGCCACCTGGCCGATTCGTTCCAGGGCCCGGGGAGAAGGGCCCAGGGGGTTCTCGTTTGAGGCAAGCTTAACAGCCCCTTCCTTCAACACGCCCGGAGTATATGGAGCAATTTTGTCCAATATTTTTCTGAGTTTCATCTTGCGTATTCTCTCCATCGGTAAAACCTGGCAGTATACTACTCCGCACCCGTGGGAGGGTCAAGTTTATTTTCGTTGTCAGAATACATGATTTTTTAGTATCTTAAAATTGAAATCTATAAAATATCTAATAAAACTCAAAAGGGAATGAATATGCGATACGATAAAATGACCATTAAATTACAGGAAGCCCTCCAGGAAGCTTCCTCGTTCGTTCATCAGTACAACCATCAGTTGATGGAAGGGGAACATCTCCTCCTTGCCCTACTACGGCAGGAAGAAGGCATTATTTCTCCCCTTCTGGATCGGCTGGGAGTGAATAGAAGAAACCTGGAACTAAACCTGGAACGGGAATTAGAGTCCAAACCGAAAGTATACGGAGAAGGGGTAGAAATCCGGATGTCTGCTGACCTGGGAAGACTCCTTACCCGGGCCGAAAAGGAAGCTGCGGATTTGAAGGATGAGTACACGAGTGCTGAACACGTCCTCCTGGCTGCCCTCCACGAAGGAGGAAAGCTGGGGGAACTCCTGAAAAAAGCAGGGATTACCCGGGATGGAATTTTAAAAGCTTTGAAAGCGATCAGGGGGAACAATCGGATTACGGATCCGAATCCCGAGAACAAGTACCAGGTTCTGGAAAAGTACTGCCGGGATCTAACCGCATTGGCACGACAGGAAAAACTGGATCCCGTTATTGGCCGGGATGAGGAAATTCGGCGGGTAATGCAGGTTCTTTCACGCCGGACAAAAAACAACCCGGTTCTCATTGGAGAACCCGGAGTAGGAAAAACAGCCATTGTAGAAGGTCTTGCCCGAAGGATCGTTTCAGGGGATGTACCTGATTCCCTGAAAAATAAGCGTCTTCTGGCCCTGGATCTGGGGGCTCTCGTAGCCGGTACTAAGTTTCGGGGAGAGTTCGAGGAACGCTTAAAGGCTGTCATTAAAGAAATCACTGAATCCAATGGAGAAATTATCCTCTTTATCGATGAACTTCATACCCTGGTAGGTGCCGGAGCTGCAGAAGGTTCTATGGACGCTTCCAACCTGTTAAAGCCAGCCCTTGCCCGGGGAGAACTTCGGGCCATTGGCGCTACCACGCTGGATGAATACCGCAAACATATTGAGAAGGATCCTGCCCTGGAACGAAGGTTCCAGCCGGTATATACAGGGGAGCCTTCGGTGGAAGACACCATTGCGATTCTCCGCGGATTAAAGGAACGGTACGAAGTGCATCACGGAGTACGGATCAAGGATGAGGCGCTC
>JAGODW010000220.1 GCA_017998025.1 Spirochaetales bacterium | reverse complement strand
GAGCGGGAAAGACTACCGTATTCAACCTGATCACCGGATTCTACAAGCCGACAGGGGGTAAAATATTCTTTGATGATAAAGACATCACAGGGCTTCCCCCCCATGTAATTACCTCCCGGGGAATCGTTCGTACGTTCCAGAACATCCGGCTTTTTAATACTATGAGTGTTCTGGAAAACGTTACAATAGCTCGTCACTATCGAATGAAGTACGGAATCGCTGCCGCGGTTGCAAGGTTGCCTTCCTTTCGTCGGGAGGAACATGTGGTAGAAGAAAAGGCGATGGAGTATCTCTCCCTTTTCCATCTCGATGCTAAGGCCTATCTCCCGGCCGGGAGTCTCCCGTACGGTGAGCAGCGTCGACTGGAAATAGCCCGGGCGTTAGCCACTGAACCAAGGCTGTTGCTTCTGGATGAACCTGCTGCAGGCATGAACAATGCAGAAGCTCTGGATTTGATGCACCTGATCAAGAAAATTGCAGAAGAGTTCCGCCTCTCCATTTTCTTGATAGAGCATCAGATGCCTGTAGTGATGGGAATAGCTGAACAGATCCATGTTCTGGATTTTGGGAAGACCCTGGCCGTAGGACCGCCCCAAGAGATAAAAAACAATCCCCAGGTTATCCAGGCCTATCTAGGAGAGGGGGCTCTACAATGAAAATGCTGGAAATTCAGGATCTGGAAGTCTCGTATGGGGCTATTCGTGCGGTTAAGGGCATTTCATTCTACGTGGAAAAGGGAGAAATTGTAACCCTGATAGGGGCAAATGGTGCAGGAAAAAGTACTACCCTGCGTACGATCTCCGGGCTGCTAAAACCCCAGAAGGGAAAAGTTTTCTACCAGGAACAAGATATAACGGATTTTCCCCCCCATCGGATTGTGGAGTTAGGCATCAATCATGTACCGGAGGGGAGGGGTATTTTCACGAACCTTACCGTCTGGGAAAACCTGATGCTTGCTACCTATACCCGAAAAGATCGATCCGCGCTGGACAAAGATTTTCAGCAGGTGTTCCGGATTTTCCCCCGATTGGAAGAACGAAGCGGTCAGTCTGCGGGGACTCTCTCGGGCGGGGAACAGCAGATGCTGGCGGTAGGCCGGGCATTAATGTCGAAGGGAGATACTATGCTTCTGGATGAGCCCTCTATGGGATTGGCTCCAGTGCTGGTCGACGAAATCTTCCGGATCATAAGGGATATCAATAGAGAAGGAAAGACGATTCTATTGGTAGAGCAGAATGCGTATCGAGCCCTGGAAATTGCCCACCGGGGGTATGTTTTTGAGACGGGGAACATTGTATATTCGGGTACAGCTCAAGAATTGCAGAAGAACGAGGCGATAAAAAAAGCCTACCTCGGAGATTGAAAGTTGATTTTCTTTTCTAAGGGCGTTACACTGTTTGAAGGAGTGGAGGAATGTTCATAAAATATGTCATGACTCACAACCCTATTACCATTACACCGGATACTACTGTTACGGATGCCCAGGCAATCATGCGACGGGAAAAGATTCATCATCTTCCTGTGCTGGATAAGCATAATAAATTGATTGGGCTTGTAACGGAAAAAGACCTCCTCTATGCCAGCCCTTCTCCAGCTACCACTTTGAGTGTTTTTGAAATGTCAGCTCTCCTCTCCAAATTGAAAGTAGAAAAAGTAATGTCTAAACATGTAATAGCCATTCAGGAAAATACCCTTATCGAAGATGCGGCCCATACCATGGCAGATAATGATATTGGAGGCCTTCCGGTTCTCCGGGACGATGTCCTTGTAGGGATCGTAACTGAGTCGGACATATTCCGGTTGTTTATTGAACTATTCGGGACACGTAAAAAAGGAGTACGGATTACTGCCCTAATTTCAGAAGAACCGGGTCAGCTGGCCCGGGTGACTGCTGCGATTGCAGAAAAAGGAGGAAACATTATTTCTATCGGCACTTTTCCAGGGGAGGATGTTACTACCGGTTATCTGCTTTTAAAAGTGGAAGGGGTTCCACAGAAAGAGCTGCAGAACAGCATCCGGCCTCTTGTAAAAGAACTGATAGACGTTCGGGAAGTGTAACTTCCTTTATTACCTGCAAATAAAAGTTACCCACCGAACTTTTTATATCGATTTAATTTCATATTTACAAAAAGTCCAAAAAAGTTATAGATAAAGGCGGTGGGTATGTCGCGATGGCTAGATGGTGTTCTGGGTATTAAGGTAAGTGGTGTACGGGTAGTTCCCCTTACCGTGAAAATCCTTTCTTTATTTACGATCTTCTTACTCCTTTCTAATTTCATTACCAACTATATTAACTTGATGCTAAATCGGGGAGAACAGATTCGATTAATGAACGAACTTCTCGTAAAGGATCTAAAGGACAACTACGTTTTTGCTACCAATCAACACGATATCTACTTTTTTAACCAGGATCTGCAAGGCGCGATCACTGCTATGGAAAAGAATGCAGAGAAAGAATTGAAAGGAGAGAAATCCCTGTTTCTGGGTGTAAAAGCCAACGGTGAAATACTTGTAATGGCCTCGAAACAGCCCCGGTGGGAACAGTTTCCCGATGGATCGATTCTGAAAGATCTATCGGAGAAGAAGGAGCAAGGCATCACAGAAGGTACCGTGAGTTTTTATTCTCACGGGGAAGAGTACTTTGGAGTATATAAATACAATCCGAAATGGGATATGTTTCTGATCCGCGCAGAGGAATTAACCGAATTCTATGCCGAATCCCGGAGAATTTTCTGGAACATTGCCGGGTTGATCGTGGCCATCACCCTTCTCTGTGTTCTGGTGGGTATATTTCTCCTTAAGTTCATTCTACGGTTCGTTGGATTATTTACCCGGGAAATTATGGGAATGCAGCAGGAACAGAAAATTGCACTGTTGAATCTGGAAGGAGCCCCGAACGATGATGTCTCGTTCCTTGGGGTGGCGTTTAACTCTCTGTCAAATACAATCGACAATCTTCTTACTATTTTTAAGAAATTCGTAGCGCGGGACACCGCAATGCGAGCTTACCGGGAGCGGGAAATTCGGCTGGAAGGTACCAAGAAAGAGCTGGCTATCCTATTTACCGATATCAAAGGTTTTACCTTCATGACGGAAACTCTGGGTACGGACATTATTAAACTATTAAACCTGCATTATGATCGGGCTATACGTTACATCCATCAGTATGATGGAGATATCGGATCTATCATCGGAGATGCACTTCTCGCTGTATTCGGGCTATTGGAGGCAGAGCAGAAATCGCTACAAGCTATTCATTCGGCCTACAAGATTCAAGAGGTGGCAGCCTCTTTACGGAAGGAAATGAATAAACGCAAAGAAGAAATCGTACGAAGACGGGGAGCCCTTACCGAAGCAGAGGAGCGGGTGTACCAGGCTGTTCTTCTGGAAGTGGGGGTAGGGATCGATGGAGGGGAGGTATTCTACGGAACCATAGGATCCTATGAACGGATGGTGAATACGGTAATTGGGGATACTGTGAACTCTGCTTCCCGGCTGGAAGGACTCACCCGATTGTATAAAGTACCCGTTATTGTTTCGGACTATATTCGAGACGAGGTAGAATCTCATACGAATCAGTACCAGTTTTTAGAGTTGGATCAGGTTCGGGTGAAGGGAAAAACGGTTGGAAAAAAAATCTATTGGCCAATCGAACGTTCCTTGATCGATGAAGATTTACAGAAAGACTTGGAGAATTTCCAGAAAGGTCTGGGATACTACTACGAGGGAGAATGGAAAGATGCGAATCGATTTTTTACCCTCTGCACGCTGCCTCTGGCGGAAGTATTTCGATACAGAACAGGGGATTACACCTGTCCAAAGGATTGGAACGGAATATGGGAGATGAAAGAAAAATAGAAAAATCCTCTGAAAATGTCCAGGACCTTGTCGAGCAAAGTAAGCTGGTCTTTCTTCGAGAACTATCGACAGAGTTCCAGGAGAGGCAGGCACAGTATAACCTGGAAGAGGAATTTGCCAAAACAAAGAGAAATCGAAGTCTCCTGGTTCCTATGGTCGTGGTGGGTATTGTGCTGTTCTTTGTTGCAGGAGCGGTGGGGATAACGCTCTATAT
>JAGODW010000219.1 GCA_017998025.1 Spirochaetales bacterium | reverse complement strand
ATAGAAAACAGGGGCGTCAAGAACACTGATAGATGACAGTTCAACAGACCTGATGGTACAATACAAAACCATGCGGAGGAATGCCTTTAGTCTAACCCTTATTATTGTATTTACGATAATCCTTTTTGGTGCCGCAGGGCTAAACATCTTTCTTATTGAGAAGAGCAGAGAAGAACTCACCAGGACAGTTCTTCGGAATCCTTCTGATGTAAAGACTCTAAAAAACCACATCATTGCCATTTTGCCGTCTCTCTCAGACCCCTTTATTTCCAATATCTCCCTGGGGATTCAGGTCGAAGCGGAAGATTTGGAAACAGCGGTGCAAATATTTCCCTATCCCCCGGAATCAGAGACAAGTGAGAGCCTTTTATCCGCCGAAGCCTATAAGTACTTTGATATTGCTCTACGTGCGGGTACGGATGGTCTTATTATGTATTTCCCTGCCGGAGCTGAGATCGAAAGTTTTATAAAAAGGGCTGAGGAATTTCATGTGCCCTTTGTTCCTGTTACGATGGATCTTCCCCTGAAGCCTCTTAGCGGTATTGTAACGAGCGATTCGTATGCCCAGGGAAAAGAAGCTGCCTCTATTATAGTTAGCCTCCTTGGGAAGGATGCACGCATCGGAGTTATTCTTCCTTCCGGGACGCCGAACTCATTCTCCATTTCAGAAGAACCTTTTCTCCAGGGAGCCAATCTGGCACTTGCAGAAAAGAAGAAGGGGCAGATCATAGCAGTGGAAAGGGAGGAAGTAAGTATTTTGGGGAGTGAAGAGGCTTGCAGTGTAATGCTACAGAATTTTCCTGAGATCAATGCTTTTATTTGCACAAATGCCCGGAGCACTATTAGTGTCGCTCAGGTAATCATCGACAGGGGACTGGTAGGTAAAATCCTTATTGTCGGAGCTGATGAAAATGCAGAAATAAATAGACTTCTCGAGAAAGGGATTATGCAAGCTACGGTTGTCCGGGATGCGATAGAGATGGGAAAGGCGGCGGTTAAAACCCTCCGGCAAATTAAATCCGGAATAAAACCAACGGGTGTTATAAAAGTAAACTCAAACACAAAGTACGGAAGGACTTTATAAGATGAAGCACAAGCTTCGGAATAGAATTGTAGGCAATTCCATCATTATTATTCTTATTCTGTCCGTTGTAACCCTCTATACGGCTTTTAGCTCGTTAAGTTTAGCCCGAAGTATAGAACTATTACTTCAAAACAATCTATTTTTAAAAGAAAAAATCCGTAAGAACCTCGAAAACACGCAAAATAATTTAACCGGATATCTGATGGCGAAAAATTCTGAATCTCTCCGGGAGTATATTCACTATTCTTCAAACCTCTATAGTCAGATTGAACGATTAAATAAAGACATTAAAAAGGATGAACAATTTTTATTGGAGAAAAATCTTGCATCCCTCCTGGTGAAATATCTCGAAGCAAGCGAGCGGGCCGTTAACGCAAAACGAGGACGGGATGTGGGAACCTATGTAAGCCAGTACGAAGAGACTAAAAAGATAGAAGGGCTTATCCAGTTTCTCCTTGTCCAGATGAATGCAATGTATCTGAACGCAGGTCTTCAGGCTTTTTTGGGGTATCGAAGCAATCTTACTACGATCCTTATAATAAATTTGTTCCTTATCCTTATAGCATTTATGTTAAGTACGATCTTTACGGTACGATACTCCTTTATCATAACGGAACCACTCGAGCGTCTTTCGGAAACCGTAGAAGCAGTTGAGCGAAGCAACTATAACTATGAGCTCCCCCCTTATGAGGAGGATGATGAAATAGGAACTTTAAACTATGCGTTCAACCGGATGCAGAAGAGCATTCGGAATGCGTTCGATGAACTAAATAGAAAGTCCGAACTAGAACGGAAACTGCTTGAAGAGCAGATGCATGTCATGGAGTATGAGCATAAGTTAAAGGAGGCAGAACTTCTTGCATTACAAACACAGATAAACCCCCATTTTCTCTACAATACTCTTTCTGCCGGCTGGCAGCTGGCACTATCAGAACAGGATGAAACTACAGCAGAATTTCTTGAAAAATTGTCAGAATTCATTCGGTATGTGTTAAGACCCACCAATCGGTTTGTACTGGTATCTGAAGAAATAGAATGTGCGAGAAAATACATATGGCTCCTTCAGCTCCGCTTTAAAAATCGATACAAATTTGAGTTGAATATTGAGGAAGAAGCGCTTTCCTATGAGACTCCGGCTCTTATCCTGCAACCATTAATAGAAAATGCTGTAGTTCATGGTTTACACGACCTGGAACAAGGAGGAACGGTTTCTATTTCTGTACGAGTACAGCACCCCTATCTGGACCTTTCCGTAGGAGATACCGGGAAGGGAATGGAAACCGAGGAGATTGAGAAAGTTCTTAATGCGGCTCAATCAGAAACACCTCCTAATTTCAATAGGATAGGGCTCTACAATGTGGTTAGGCGGGTTATCCTTGCCACCTCGGGCCAGGGCGTGGTTGCCATTACTGCCCATCCGGGGGGTGGCACGTTTGTACAGATCCGGTTACCATTGGAGTAGTCTGCATGAAACGCGTGTTACTGGTTGATGATGAAGGCCCCATACTCTCCGGCTTGAACCTGCTAATTAAGCGGTATTTTCAGGACCGCTATATGGTTGTAGGAGAAGCCTGTTCCGGGAGAGAAGCCATAGAAAAAGCCAAAGAACTTTCACCAGATATCATTTTGATCGATGTGCAGATGCCGGGCATATCCGGCCTGGATGCTATACGCTCTTTGTCCCAGTCGGGGCATCCTATAGCTTTTATCCTGATTACTGCCTATGAGCGGTTCGAAATTGCCCGAGAGGCTCTGCGGTTGGGCGTCTGCGATTATATCCTTAAACCTGTTTCCCGGGATCGGTTAGAGGTGGCTCTCAATTCAGCATCTCTCTATCTGGAACGTCTGAAAATTATCGAAGAAAGGGAACTGGAATATATTGAGCGGGAACAGCGCCTATCCCCGTTTCTAAAAGAGGCCTTATTTTACGCGTTAACAAAGGAAAAGAAATCTTCGCAGGATCTTGGTCTATTGCTTACGGCCTTAAAAATACCCTATGAAACCGGGTGTATTGCCTTTGCCTATTTTTTTCCTCAGAAGGATAGCAGGGTATCGTTTCTATACCATCGGTTTTCTCAACGGGTGCATTACAAAACAGAAGCTCTGGTGAGCGATTTAATCGATAATCGGTACTGCCTGGTACTTATTCCGGTAAAAGAAAAGCAAGATCTGGGTCAATTTCAACAGTTTGTTCAGAGAGAATTTACAGCAGAACAAGCCATCGAAGAACTCACAATTACATATGGGAGTGTTGAATCTTTCTCTAACCTGCAGAATTCCTGGAAGACAGCCTTTCTATCCCTCTTATCGGCTCATACCGATCTTCAAGAGTTTACCACCCTCACCTGGCCCCTAGAACTTGATGTTTCTCTTTTAAAAGAAGCTGAACAGGGGCACATCGGCAGTGCAGGGAAAAAACTAGAAGAGATTCTCTCTCGTATAGCCCGAAGCGAGAAGCACTCAGAGGAAGAGATGTTTCGAATCCTGGTACTCCTTGGATCCCTTGTACTGCAGTTGGCTCAACATAAAATTTTAACGGATGAAACAATAAAAGATTTGTTTCAGCTTAGACCCCTGGTATCGTTATGGGAAAAAGGGTTGATGGAACTTTTTATTGAAACCGTACGAGAACACTTCACCCGGATCAGCAGGGAAGCGGCAGAACAAAGAAAATATTCCCCCCTTATCGAAAGGGCATTACAGTATATAAAGAATCATTTTTCAGAACCCCTCACCCTTGAATCGGTAGCAGATGTGGTTGGTGTGTCCCCTGTTACGTTATCCCGGCTCATGTCGGAAGAGTTGGGCATGGGTTTTGCCAGAACTCTTATTGATCATCGGATTAAAAAGTCTCAGGAACTCTTGCGTCGAGGCAACCTGTCGATTAAAGAAATCAGTACCACCTGCGGGTATCAGGATCCTAACTATTTTACCCGCCTCTTTAAAAGCATTACCGGTATGACTCCACGGGAATATAGCGCTCGTAACAAAGA
>JAGODW010000218.1 GCA_017998025.1 Spirochaetales bacterium | reverse complement strand
GATAATGACTTTATTATCCCTGTGTGGATTTCGATAGATTTTACGGCCCTACAAAATTTTAAAAGTTCCGTATCGTTCCCCTTCCGTACTCTCCTTCAACCGTCCTCCCGGGGAACTCCCCTTTTTTACCTGGATCCTCTCCCCGGAACCGGAAGAAAAAGCTACCGGATGGTCGTTTCGTATGCCAGGGGAGACCCGGACCAGGCAAAACCGGATCCCGGCTTCCTCTACCTATTCCCTTTTTCCCATGGATCCAAATACCGAATGACCCAGGGGCCGAACGGTTCCTTCACCCATACCGGAGAGAACCAGTATGCCTATGACTTTGATCTCGAGATGGGGACAGTGGTAACCGCGGCCCGGGACGGCCTTGTGGTAGATGTAAAGACGGATTCCAACCGGGGAGGCCCCTCTACCGCCTATGCACGGGACGCCAACTACATTCTTATTCTGCATGAGGATGGGACCTTTGGTCACTATGTTCACCTTAAACAAAATGGCAGTCGGGTAAAAGTTGGAGACCGCGTCCAGGCAGGAGATCCGATCGGATACAGTGGAAATACCGGAGTAAGCTCCGGGCCCCACCTGCACTTTGATGTTCGTATTCCTAACCGGGACGGAAAGATGGTTTCGATCCCTATCCAATTCCTTAACTTTGACGGTTCTCCCCTAGTACCGGAAGAGGGAGAGTACTACTATGCATTCCATCCGGGGAAACCTCCCTTCCCTATTGTACGGGGAAAGGATCTCCAGGAGAGCCATTTTGCATCCTATGAAGAGAAAGTACAGCGTACGGGAAAAATCGATGTACGGTTTGAGCAGGTAGATGCTACCTACGTCGTGTATCTTAGAAACGGACTCTCAACCGCTCAGGAAATCAGCGTAGAGTTTCGTCTGCAGAATATGACCTCTATCCGGCAGAATCCGATAACGATAACAGTACCCGGCGAAACAGAAGTATTCCTTACCCTTCTTCGCGCTTTACCCGGAGCCACAGCCTGGGAGTATGGATATACTCTCCGGTACCGTCCTGCGTCGAATACTCCTTAAACGCTTCAAACTGTTGGATACTTCCGCCTTACCTGAAACTCTTTCTTCTCTAAGGTTTCCATCTGACGGCTCGTCTCCAGCAGTTCCTGATACAAAATATGCTGAATCCGGATAAAAGGTTCCCCCTCTGCCGGTTCTTTTCGAATGTACTTGCCCGACGGAAGGAGAACCCGGGCCTTTTTATTATCTCTAAAATAGAGCTTCAATAACTGGATCAACCGTTTCCGTAAGTCTTTCTGATCCACAGGAAACATCAGTTCTATCCGGCGTTCCAGGTTCCGGTTCATCCAATCGGCTGAAGAACAGTACACTTCCTCTGACCCACCGTTTAAGAAATAGTAGATCCGGCTATGCTCCAGAAATCGATCCACAATACTGACCACAGTAATGTTTTCACTTAATCCGGGGACACCCGGGACCAGCATGCAGATTCCCCGCACATTCAGCAGGATTCTTACCCCTGCCTGAGACGCACGGTACAGAGCCAGAATAATATCCTGATCCGCCAGCGAGTTCATCTTTGCCATGATAAGACCCGGGTACTCCCGGGTTGTTCGGGAAATCTCCCGCTCGATGAGGGTTAAAACACGCCCCTTCATGCCGGCAGGTGCCATAACAAGCCGGCGGAGAAGGGGAATCGCGGAGTAGCCGGTAACGGCATTAAAGAAAAGGGAAAGTTCATAGGTAATATCTTCCCGGGAGGTTAGAAGACCGATGTCTGTGTAGAGGCGGGCTGTCTTTTCGTTGTAGTTCCCTGTGGATAGATGAGCATACCGTCGAACCGATCCCTCTTCCCTCCGGACCACCAGAATTGCTTTTGCATGAACCTTAAGATGGGCAACACCATAGATAACAATAACCCCTGCTTTCTCCAGTCGGCTGGCCCATTCGATGTTCCTTTCCTCATCAAATCGAGCCTTAAGCTCTACCAGAGCCGTTACCTGTTTTTTATTCCTAGCAGCCAGTTCCAAAGCCTGGATAATGGGAGAATCCCCCGAAGTTCGGTATAAGGTAATTTTTATAGAAAGCACGTCTGGATCTGAAGCAGCCTGATTCAAGAAAGTAACAATGTGATGAAAGGATTCGTACGGATGATGTAGCAACACATCCGTTTGACTCAACACAGGCCAGTACGATCCTTCTTCCGGAAACACAGGGGAAGGAAGGGGTTTCCATATCACATCCCGCAGATGATCAAATCCAGATAAACTGACCAGCTCCATCAAGCTTCCCAGATCCAGGGGGCCAGGTACGTCGTAGATATCCTCGGCGCCAAGATCCAGAGAAGCAGCTAAAAAATCCCGTAGGCGAGTACTTCCCTCCACCAGCGTCAACCGTACCGCAGGGCTCTGTTCCCGTTGCGCAAGGATTTCAACCATTGCATCAATAAAATCATCATCCCGTTCTTCATCTACCCCCAGATCTGCATCCCGGGTAACCCGAAATAATAGAGAATCCAGGATTCGGTACCCGGGAAACAGGGGCGTCCCCTGGGTATGGATTACATTCTCTAGAAGGGTAAAAGCTGTTTTTCCTTTTTCTGCGGGAAGATAAATCACCCGGGAAAGACTTTCCGGCACCTGTACCAGGGCAATCCGCTCTTCCCCCTCTTCCCCATCTTCCAGGTCCGGATTTTTTTGCAGCAAGAACACAATAAATAGACGCAGATTTCGTATAGCAGGAAGGGGAGAGCCCTTTGGCACCCGCACGGGCGTCAAGATCGGAAAAATCTCTCGTTCAAACAGCTGTGCCAAAAACTCCTTTTGTTTTACGTTGCACTCGGACGGGCTTAAAAAAAGGATCCCCGCCTGGCTAAGAGCCGGGAAGATTTCTTTATGGAGGCATTGATACTGGGCTTCTACGATCTCCTTCACTTCTTGATGGATACGGTTCAATTGCTCTGAAGGCTTCATTCCCGAAGGGCAGTTTACCTGATCACCGAGGAGGATCTGCCGCTTTACGTATGCAACGCGGACCTGGAAAAACTCATCAAAATTTGAGCTTACAATACAGAGAAATTTTAATCGTTCTAGAAGAGGTACCGTAGGATCCATCGCTTCTTCCAGTACCCGGCGATTGAATTGAACCCAGCTAAGCTCCCGGTTAAAGAAACGGGGCAATCGATCCCCTTTAGTATCCAGGGATAAATGATCTGCAGTTTTCTTCTTTTCATCCATTCTGTCCATCCGTTAGGCTATACGCACCGTATACCCAAATACTTCTTCAAACATGTCACTCTTTAAGCGGAAACCAGCCCGTTCTACTTGCGGGTTTCCGGAAAAATCCATCTCCAGCAAAATCTCATCATCTCGCTTCTCTACTCGCACGTTTCGAATCCGTTGAGCATGGCCTCGATCCAGACCATCGGCCAACCTCAGAATCGATGCCAGTTTCAATACTCGCATCCGATCTTCCCGTCCTAAGGCAACAAAGGCAGGATGAACCAACAAAGGGAAAGCCTTGCGGTGATATCTCACAATATTAGAGATGATCCGCAGGTCTCCCCGGGAATAACCGAACATTTCAGAGTTTGCAATGATATACTGCCCATGCTTATGATGCCGGGCTGTGCTGATAAAGTTTCCAATATCGTGGAGGATCGCAGACGCCTCCAGGAGAAGGCGGGCATGGTTGTCCAATCCATGTTCTTCCTTCAGCTGATCAAACAACTGTACAGATAGATGCGCTACATGGAGGCTATGCGGTTCGTCGAAGTGATACTTACGGCCTAAACTAACTGCAGAAGCAACCACCTGAGAATAGAACTGCTCTCCTACAGCCCGGGAGGTATCCAGGGCAAAACTCAAAAGGACTCCTTCTCGAATGCTCACATCCGGCACAATAAGAAACTCTGCTGATGTGGCTGTAAGGAAGTACTTTACCACGAGCAAGGCAGAAACTAACCCTTCTGCTTCGTTATAGGTAACCTGGAGGATCCGCACGCATTCGTCCACCGTGCAGTGCTTTAGTCGATCAACAAATTCTAAAAAAGCTTCTTTTTTAATGATCGAGTAATGCTCGTGTACTT
>JAGODW010000217.1 GCA_017998025.1 Spirochaetales bacterium | reverse complement strand
CTGGGATGGGGTGAATCCTGCAGATCCTGCCTATCTGGAAGCATTGGTGGAGTACATTGAAGTATTGCAGGACCCGGAACAGAAGAAACTCCTTGCGAAAGAATACTTCCAGAGAGGAGGAAGAGATCCGCGAGTGTACTGTGCTCTTTTAGAAGCAAATGGAGAGAACTTACAGGAAGCCTGGGAAGGTTTTAAAGCGACAGGGGGTCTCCAAAGGCTCGAGTTGTGGGAAAGACTCTTTAAGAAGTTTACCGAGGGCGAACCCCAAAAAATATTACAGGACGAACTGAATTCCTATACAGGATGGATGGCCCGAGATAGAGAACTAGATAAATATGACGAAGAGCATAGGAGATTCTTAGAGGGAAAATTAACGTTTCTGTCTCTCGATGCAAATCAGGATGGAGTGATAGAGATAGAGGCGGATTTCCTCTTTGAAAAACCCCATCGACTACGGATTCTCCTATCTTCTAACGAGGAGAGGGAGGTTTTCTTCTCTGAGTATCCTCAGGTAGAACGAATTTTAATTGAGCAAGACACCTGCAGGTGGGAGTATCGGTATGGATTCCAGGAGCTTTCATGGAAGGAGGGATTTTTCCCTCTACAGACAACGGTTATTCCAAAAGGAATTGTCTCTATTGAAACTGATTCTATTGAACCTTTTTTAATCCTTGCTCTGCAAAAAGCCTTTCCGTACCAGAAAATTGAAATCTGTAATGAAGGTAAACGTATTTGTAAAACTCTGCTTTCAAGAGGAGTGATAGTCTATTTCCAGGAAGAACAAGAAATACAACCGGGCAAAAGCAGAAAGAGGGCAGTCTCTTTTTCTCAGGGGATTCCTGTGTACGGTTTTGTGGATTTAGATGGGGATGGGTATTTTGATCTTAAGGAAACCTATCGTGAAGGAGCCTTAGAGTATGTAGAACTTGTCCCCCAGGGATCGTACCCGATTTACAGGGAATATCTTGAAAAACAGATGAAAGAATGGGATTTCAATAGGGATGGAAAGATAGATGCCCGGGAGTATCGCTCAGGAAGGAGTACGGTGGTGCGGGAATTTTCCTCTCTTCTGGAC
This sequence comes from Spirochaetales bacterium, assembly GCA_017998025.1. Lineage (GTDB taxonomy): Bacteria > Spirochaetota > Spirochaetia > DTKZ01 > DTKZ01 > DTKZ01. The sequence continues at coordinate 3,018 of JAGODW010000217.1, read as the reverse complement.
GGACTATTTGATATAAGGGCCTGGGAGAAAAAATGAAATCTGTTTCAGCATATTTCTTGTTAGGGTGTTTGCTTTTTTTTTCCTGCAGATCTATTCCCCCGGCTCCGCCTCCGGTACGCAGCCTGGAAGAGGTAACGGTAGCGGAAATCCAGAATCTGATTCAATCAGAAGAACCAACAAAAGCGCTCCAATGGGTGTTGGAATTAAAAAACACTTCCTCTTCCCTGGATGAACAGCATCTTGAACAGCTGGAGACAGAGGCAAAGGCTAAATTATTAGAAAAATTCAACCAGGCGATAGAATCATCAGATTTTACCTATGCGTTCTCTCTCTATATTTCGTACAGCAATGTGTATGGAAGGGAAGACCTGTCCCCCTATTCAGAAGACCAGCTCAAGTTGTTAACAGCAGAAGAGGAAAGAAAGAAGGGAAACAGTGTTCTGGCTCTTTCCTATTTTTTAGAAATAAAGGATCGTTCCCTTGTCTCCCCGGAGGGACTGGAAGACTATCTAAAAATCTCTCTAGAACTTAAGAATTATTCGGCTGCTCGCTCCATTTTGCAGGAATTAGAAAAAAGAAACGTTCTTATCCCTGCTGATTTGTCTGAGGCAGCGAAACAAAGGGTACCTTTTTCGGATTATCTGGGAGGCACCGTTACTATCTGGGTCAACCGGGGAATACGGATGGAACAAGGGGTAGGTATTCCCGATCGGGTTATCGGCAGTGGTTTTTATATTGATCCACGGGGGTACCTTTTAACGAATTATCATGTTATTTCCAGTGAGGTGGATCCTGAGTATGAAGGGTATTCGAGGCTTTACATTCGTCCATCCGGTCGAAGTGATGAGCGGATTCCCGCAAAGGTTGTAGGATACGATCGCATATTCGACATTGCTCTCTTAAAGGCAGAGGTAAAACCTCCTTTTCTATTCGGTATTACGGATGTTCAAGAACTGAAGGTCGGCTCCCGAATCTATGCCCTGGGTTCTCCGGGAGGGTTGGAAAACACCATGACTTCCGGGATCGTTTCTGCAGTAGGACGCAGATTTTTCCAGATGGGAGATGCCCTCCAGATGGATGTACCTGTTAATCCAGGCAGCAGCGGGGGGCCTTTGATAGATGAGGAAGGAAGACTAGTAGGAATTGTATTTGCAGGGATAGAGCAGTTCCAGGGGGTAAATTTTGCCATTCCTGCCTATTGGATACGAAAAATATTACCAAAACTCTACAAACCCGGAGAGGTTATTCATAGCTGGATGGGAATTTCCGTGCAGGAAACCCGTACCGATTTAGAAGTCCTCTACGTGGTTCCGGGATCTCCCGCTTACGAAGTGGGGATCCGTCCTGGAGATAAAATTCTTCAAATAGGAAACATTCCTGTCAAAACGATTACCGAAGCACAGTCTTTCCTTTTAACATTACAACCTGGAACTCTGGTGAAACTCTATACCCTTAGAGGAACCGAGGAGAAAAGCCATAGTATTTCTCTGCAGAAGCGCCCCTACATCCCTCTGGAGAACGTTGTAGAGTACGAATCAAAGGAAAAGCTGTTTCCACCTCTCTTTGGATTTTCCGCTCGAATTGTTTCTTCTGGTCTTTTTTCGCAAGATTTTATTGTGGAAAAGGTGTATCAAGGAACGGTTGCTGATGAAACGGGGATTTCTGAGAATGATCCGTTTACCCTTAAAAACTGGGTGGTGGATAAGAAGAAAAGGATCGTACTGATGCAGATAGTTATTAAACAGCGTAAAGCTGGTTTTCTGGAAGGGGGGATTCAGTTAGGGGCATCACTCGAGCAGAATAATTTTCTATAACCTTCCTGCAATATCTTGCGGGAATCGAATCGATCTACTATGCTTTTGCATGGAAAAAAAGTATGAATTCTTCAGATCGTTGGGAAGTTCAATACGGTTTAGATTTACCTCCGCGTATAGTTATTGTAGAAGATGAGAACATAGTCGCCCTTGATATTAAGATGCACTTGAAAAAGTTCGGTTTTCAAGTGGTCGGTATATTTGCAAGCGGTGAGGAAACCCTTGAACAATTGGAAGTGCTTAAACCGGATCTGATTCTGATGGATATAAAGCTCCAGGGAAAACTGGATGGATTAGAAACATCACGATTGGTTACAGAACGGTACGGCATTCCTGTTATTCTTCTTACAGCCTTTGCCGATGAAGCTACCTTACAAAGGGCAAAAATAGTAGAACCGTTTGGATATATCATTAAACCCTTTGATGAAAGAGAATTGCGAACAGCAATCGTAATTGGTTTGTATCGCCATGCCATGCAAAAAAAACTGCGCCAGAGGGAGGAACTTTTTTCAACGATTCTCCAGAGCATCACGGATGGTGTAATTGTGTTAGATCCTCTTGAGAGGATCGATTACATGAACTCCCTGGCTGAATCGATGCTCGAGCAATCATTAACTCAGGTTCAGGGGAAATTATTCCGTGAGATTTTTCATTTGCGGCCTTCTGAAATAAAAATCCATGCATTGCGGTACGGCAGTATTAACGAACTGAATACGCCAGGGAAAAATCGACAGGTTGAAATGACCACTTCTCCCCTCGTTAATGAACGAGGAGAGAAGGCAGGGACGGTAATTGTTCTCCATGATGTTACCGAACAAATAGCTGTTGAGACAGCCCTCTACAATAGTGAAGTACAGCTCAGGCAGGCTCAGAAGATGGAGGCCATAGGAAGATTGGCAGGAGGAATTGCCCACGATTTCAATAACTTTCTTACGATTATTTTAGGATATGTGAGACTTCTTCTCGATGATTCTTCCATCGGAGCTCACATTCGAACAAATATTGAAGGAATCCAGCAGGCTGCCCTTCGTTCGGTGAATTTGACCCGGCAGTTGTTGACCTTTTCCCGAAACCAGGTTGCTGAATCTAAGATATGTAATCTTAATACGATAGTTCGTGACATGGAAAAAATGATTCGACGATTGGTAAGTGAGGAAGTGAATGTGATCGTGTCTGTGGATGCTAATCCATCGGAGGTCTATGT
>JAGODW010000216.1 GCA_017998025.1 Spirochaetales bacterium | reverse complement strand
TCCCAGAATATGATCTACCGCTTGTTCCTTCTTCGAGAAATATACTGCATCAAAATCATGTGCTTTTAATGCCTCAACAGTGCGTAAGGCAAGGGTTTCGTGATGCCACTGCAAGAAATCCGACATCCTGTCCTCCTGGAAATAAATATGGATACCCTATCATATACGGTTCAGACGATTTCGTCCACGAAATAAAAATTAAAAACCCAGATCATTGAGGTACGCTACAGAAGAAGGAACCGCATGGGGGCTGCAGTTTTCCAGGATAATATCTACCCTTACCTTATTTTGCTTCAGCAACGTTAGCAAATAGGGATAGTTCATTCCGCCTGTTCCTGGAGGTACAATCCGAAGCTCATGATTCTCCACGACAAAATCTTTTGCATGAATACCTTTTATTCGATCCGGCCAGAGATGAAAACAGGCATCCATAATTTTCTCTTGATCCCCTACGGTTCCGGGCGTGAGGAAATTCACGGGATCCAGTAGTATCCCCAGGCTTCTAGAAGAGATATCTTCCAATACCTGCTTTACCCGGGCAGGAGTACAGATGATATGATGGGCGGCAGGCTCTATACATACCAGGCTGTCCGTCTCTTCTGCCACCACGACCAGCGGTTCTAAGGTAGAAAGAAACATGCGGTATGCCTCATCCCCCTTATTTGCAGAATCCAGACTAGAATCCTCCCGTACAGATCCAGTCTCCGTAGCTACGATAGAGGTGCCGAATATCTTTGCCAACCGTAAATGCTCTTGAAATGCCTGTATCCCCTCTGTCCGAATGATCGGATCCGGATGCCCCGGATTAAAATAACATCCCAGGACGGAAATCCGGATTCCTCGATTCTTAAAGACACTCGTAATTTCTTCCGCCTTTGTCTCAGGTATTTGCCGGGGCAGTGATTCAAACTCTTTCAATGCTTTGGAAAGAGCCAGCTGGATAAAAGATGCACCGGTTTTAGAAATTCTCCCGGCAAGCTCTTCCGGAGTGCTTTTCCCAAAATCGTGTGCCCTCACTCCGAATTTCATTGCACCATTCCTTTGACGTTTACCATCTGGATTATAGGCACTCCCTTATCACGGGGAAGCGACTCAATGCGATGGATCTCTCCTCCTTCCAGATCTTCCAGATGAAACGGAACACCCGTTGAATGATGAATAAGAACTCCCGACAACGAAAGCTGATTTACAAATCGGGCAAAAATTCCTGCCCTTCCCAGAAGCGGAAAGCCTTCGGCCATCTCTACTTCTCCTTCCGCAGAATACTCAGAATCCAGCTCTACCACGATATCAGTAAGACGTATGTCTGTTGCAGGATTTTCTGCCAATCCGTACAGAAACGCCGCGGCTAGTTTTACGCCGCGAGCCGTAATCCCAGAAAGATGAACAGAGCGGATTGTCGGTGTCCCCTCATCTACAGGGTATGGTTTCTTTTCAAACACCCTCGGGATCCCCCAGGCGCCACAACCATAGTACATATTAAGGGTAATAGGACAGAGTACATCCCGCATCACAATATTGGAGACCCGGATATTTTCTACTTTCCCTCCCCTTCCCCTTCGGGTTTTTAACCGAATCCCTCGATCAGTGTTTTTAAAAATACAGTTGGATACTACTACATTCCGGATACCACCACTCATTTCACTTCCGATTACCACGCCCCCATGGCCTCGCTCCAGAGTACAGTTGGTAATGGCAATATCTTCGCAGGGGATCCGCAATGCCGGGATTTCCGCCTCTGTCCCCGCCTTAATCGCTATACAATCGTCCCCGGTAGTGATATGACAATCGGAAATTCGCACATCTCTACATGAGTCTGGATCTATTCCATCTGTATTCGGAGAATCGGGAGGATTACAGATACGTACGGATTGTATAGCAACACTTTCGCATAGAAGGGGATGGATCGTCCAGCCGGGAGAGTTTTCTATTGAAATGTCTCGCAGCAAAATATTTTTACTCCGCTGAAATGAAATACACCTCGGCCGGGGATGTGCTAATTTTTTCGCTCGAAACCTCTCCCACCATGCTTCGCCCTGGCCGTCGATCTTGCCCCTTCCCTCGATTGCAACATTTTCAACTGAAACTCCAAACAGGAGGGGTGCATACACCTCCAGGGTTTTTCCTTCCCAGCGTGACTCCACAAGGGGAAAATCTTCAGGATCCTGGCTTCCCAGGATCGTGGCTCCCCCTTCTAGATAAAGAGTTACGTTGCTTCGGAGAAATACAGTGCCGGTCAGGTATTTCCCTGGTGGGAAAAATACGGTTCCTCCCCCATTTTTTGCAGCAGCATCGATCGCCGCTTGTATGGATAGAGTATCCTTCGTATGTCCGTCCCCCTGCGCTCCAAAAGACCCGGGCATTAAGAACGGTGCTTCCATGATAATCTCCCTTCCATCTCCACAGAAGCCAGTAGAAAAGCACTCACACCTTTAGGATCATCCATTACCCTGGGTTCTCCAATGTAATAGGCAAAAGAGCCATTTCTGTAGGGATTCCCTCCCAATCCCGCTACCTTGCAGATATCCTTCACATGAATACGACCCTCCGAATCCCGGATTATCTTTTCCCGCAAGAGACCTGCATAGGCTTTCTCGGCAGCAGGGAGCAGAGAGACCGGAACAAGTGAAAGGCGGACACCCTTTGCCAGGGCATAGACAAACATGGCTGAGGCTGAAGTCTCCGTATAGTTCCCCTTTCTGTCCTGACTGTCCAGGATTTGATACCAGAGACCTGTCCGGGGATCCTGCACCGCAAGAACAGCATCCAGAGTACGCCGAAGTATTTCGGTAAGAGGTTTTCGGCAGGAATGATCCTCTGGTAAAAGTTCCAGGATATCTACAAGTGCCATAAGGAACCATCCCATAGCTCTTCCCCAAAAATGAGGAGAACAACCTGTTTCTGGATTTGACCAGAGCTGGGAACGGCTTTCATCCCAGGCGTGGTATAAAAGACCAGTTCGAGGGTCTTTGCACCTGTCCTCCACAAGCACAAACTCCCGGCAAACCATATTGTAAAGATCCGGTTCGTTGAATTCTTTTCCAAAGCGAACCAGGAATGGACCCCGCATGTATAATCCATCCAGCCAGACTTGATGGGGATAGATCTTCTTATGCCAGAATGCCCCACTCTGAGTTTGCGGATGCGTATAGAATTGACTGCGGAGAACCTGGAGAGCTTTGTAATACCGATGATCTCCGGTTCGTTTGTATACATCAAACAGGACTTTTCCTGTATTCACCTGATCGCTATTGTATTCCTCTAGATCGTATCCACGGATATTCCCCTCTTTATCCACCAGATATTCCGTTACCGAAAGAATATACGGGAAAAACTCATCAGAACCCTGCACAGCATCCACTTCCAGCAGCGCCTGTAAGAGAAAACCTGTTTCATAGTGCCAGGTCAGCTGCTCCGGAGGAAACAAAGAAACGATAGTTTTAGCTACACCGATATAGGTGGACATAGTATTCTGCATTCTATTCTTAGGGGTTATCCTAATAGAGGTAAAATAGAAAATGCAGCTTACTTTTTGTATAATTACGACCTCTCGCTAGGAAGAGAGGAAGGTCTGCTTCTGGTACTTTCCCGGAGGTACTCCCAGAAATGCACGAAATACACGGCAGAAATAGGCCTGGTCCTGGAAGCCACAGCTTTCTGCTACTTCGTTTATGGTAAACCCTCCCTTTTGCAGGAGTTTCTCCGATTGCAGGATCCGGTACCTAAGCAGATATTTCCAGGGACTAATACCTATCAGTTTCTTAAAAACCCGACTCAAATAATCTTCGCTTACATTTACCTGCTGGGCCAGCTGCCACCGGGATATAGATCTAGAGAAGTTTTTTTCTATGAACTCTGCTGTTCCTTCGAGAATCTGAATGCGTCGTTCTATTCCAGCTCCCATTCCAGAAGTAGTAAGCAGAAATCCTATATCGATGATCCTGGGTATAGGCATGAGGCCCCTGTGTATCCGGAGTAAGGCATACTTTCTTCTAACTTCCTCGGAAGGTAGCACAGAGGCTAAACTTGTACAAAGAGCAACGATCCAATATCCTAGAGGAATTTCGCAGGGGAGTTCGGATATAGGCTCTTCTACAT
>JAGODW010000214.1 GCA_017998025.1 Spirochaetales bacterium | reverse complement strand
CGAAATCAGTTAACTCTCCCCGCATGAACATATCGTACCCTTTCAAGTCGACAAGGCCATGCCCGGAAAGATTAAAAACAATCACCTTTTCTTTCCCTTCTTCTTTTGCCTTGTTTGCTTCACGGATCGCACTTGCTACGGCATGGCTCGTTTCCGGAGCAATAATGATCCCTTCCGTGCGGGCAAAGGTAAGGGCAGCCTGAAAACATTCGAGTTGCTGGATTGATTGCGGCTTCATTAACCCCAGTCGAACCGCTTGCGACACCAGAGGGGCCATCCCATGGTATCGGAGCCCTCCCGCATGTATAGGGGCCGGTACAAAGGTATGACCTAGCGTGTACATAGCGAGGAGAGGAGTCATCCCGGAAAAATCTCCCAGATCGTACAAGTAGGGCCCTTTTGTAAGGGTAGGGCAGGAAGCCGGCTCAACCGGAATGATCTCGATCTGTTTCCCTGCGATCTTATCCGCTACAAAGGGGAACGATAGTCCGGCAAAGTTACTACCGCCTCCTGCACAGCCAATAACCACATCAACTTTCTTTTCACCCGCAAGGGTAAGCTGTTTCTTAGTTTCCTGCCCGATAATCGTCTGATGAAGCATTACATGGTTTAATACGCTGCCCAGAGCGTACTTCGTGGAATGGGTAGGATCCGTAACTGCCATTTCTACCGCTTCGCTAATAGCGATTCCCAAACTGCCCGGGGTATCAGGATCTTTCGATAGAACGTCCCTTCCCACCTGGGTTCTATCAGAAGGGCTGGAAATACACTCACCCCCCCAGGTCTGCATCATCATTTTCCGGTACGGCTTCTGTTCATAGCTGACCCGTACCATGAATACCTGGCATTCCAATCCCAGTTGGGCACAGGCAAAAGCCAGAGCGCTTCCCCATTGTCCTGCCCCTGTTTCAGTGGTAAGTTTCTTTACCCCTTCTTTTTTGTTATACCATGCCTGAGCTACAGCCGTATTTGGTTTATGACTTCCTGCCGGGGAAACACTCTCATTTTTATAGTAGATTCTTGCAGGGGTATTCAGATATTTCTCCAGAGAATAGGCTCGATGCAACGGTGTAGGTCGCCATTTTGCCAGGATTCCCAGTATCTCTTCCGGGATATCAATCCATCGTTTTGTCGAAACCTCCTGTTCGATTAATCCCCTAGGGAAGATAGGTTCCAGCATTTCCGGAGAAACCGGCTTCCCGTCGGGTGTTAGAGGAGGAGGAGGCGGAACAGGTAGATCTGCTGCGAGGTTATACCACTGTCTGGGCATGTCGCTTTCATGAAGAATGATTTTTGTTGACATTTGCGCTCCTTTCATTTAGCGTACGCTTCTTGTAGCATACATATCTGGACAATATGGCGTTTCTATTGAAAGAAACACCATAAAGGGTTCCTCTGTCAAGTGCGGGGAAATAAAAAAAACTTGATTTTTCTCCCTAGTGGGGTAATGATAAAGATAGGGAGAGGGAAAATCGATGGAAACAACCAAGGGAAACCAGTTAGTTGAAAATCTAACCCAAAAGTATGCATTCGATAGGGAAATGATCCGGGAGATCCTTACGATTCTGGTGCAGGACTTACCTAAATCCCTTCGAGAATTAGAACAAGCGGTAGGAGACACAGATTTTACCTTAGGTCGCAAGGCAGCTCACAGTTTAGCTAACATCAGTGGTACGGTTATGGAAATCGGCCTTCTAGAATTAGCCCGAAAAATTGAATCAGGCTGTATTGCCCAGAACCTTTCTGAGGTAATTCCGTACCTAGATCCCATACGGGAACAGGTAAATAATCTTTGTACAGAAGCGGATAGGTATCTCCAAAACTAAGGGAAATCTTATCCCTCAAACTGTTTGAAGATTACGATTCCGTTGTGTCCACCGAATCCAAAAGTATTGGACAGGGTATTCCGGATTTTTCCCGGCACTCCTACCTGGGGGACATAGTCTAGATCGCAGAGCGGATCCGGATTCGTTAAATTGATCGTCGCCGGAAAGAATTGATCCTGAATAGCTAACACACAGATTAATGCTTCAATTCCTCCTGCTGCTCCCAGGCAGTGACCTGTCATACTCTTGGTGGAAGACACTTTTAACTTATAGGCGTGCTCTCCAAATACTTCTTTAATGGCAGCAGTCTCAATCGGATCGTTCATAGGAGTCGAGGTTCCATGCGCATTGATGTATTCGATCTCTTCCGGCCGTAGAGCGGCATCGGCTAAGGCCATCCGCATGGCAGCGATAGCTCCCTTCCCTTCCGGATGAGGGGCTGTAAGGTGGTTCGCATCGCAACTGATCCCGTATCCGCCGTACTCGGCATAGATCTTTGCTCCCCGCTTCAGAGCATGCTCCAGACTTTCCAGTACCAGAATTCCTGCCCCTTCGCCCATTACAAACCCATCTCGATCCCGGTCAAATGGGCGGGATGCTTCTGCAGGCCGGTCGTTGTATTTTGTACTCAGAGCCTGAATAACGTTAAATCCTGCTATACCAAAGATCGTAATGGCTCCTTCCACCCCGCCGGCAAGAATAAAATCGCATACGCCTTTTTCAATCCACTGCACAGCATTTCCAATCGCATCGGTTCCTGAAGCACAGGCAGTAGTTACGGTATAACAGGGTCCCTCTAAGTCCAACTCTATTGCTACATTTCCAGGCCCGATATTGGAGATGAGTTTTGGAATCGTCATCGGAGGAACACGGCTGGGGCCTTTCTCCATAAGGGCTGTATGAGAAACCTCAACCGTTTCAAAGCCTCCGATTCCCACGCCCAGGATTACGCCTCCCCTCGTTGGGTCATACTTTCCTTCTGAAAGGCCTGCATCCTGCATCGCCTCACGTGATGCAGCCACTGCATACTGGGAGAAGCGATCCATCTTTCGAGCCTCTTTCCCGTCCATAAAGTTCTTGGGATCAAACCCTTTTACCTCAGCAGCGATTTTCGTTGCCAACTGGGAAGGATCAAACCGGGTGATAGGACCTACACCGGATACATTCGACCGAATCCCTTTCCATGTCTCTGTTACATTCAAACCGAGCGGGGTAATTGCCCCCAATCCCGTTACTACAATCCGTTTCCTCATGCTACATCCCCAATCCACCCGTTACATGGAGTACATGTCCCGTAATATACGAAGATAAATCACTTGCCAGAAATAGGGCCGCTTTTGCAACATCCTCCGGAAGCCCTAATTTCCCCATGGGTATCTGCACAAACAGAGCCTTCTTCTGTTCTTCTGAGAGTTTATCCGTCATTTTTGTCTGGATAAAACCCGGGGCAATAGCATTTACTCGAATATTTCTGGAACCCACCTCCCGGGCAAGGCTCTTGGTAAGCCCGATCAATCCAGCTTTGGAGGCAGCATAGTTCACCTGCCCTCCATTTCCAATGACCCCCACAATTGAAGCAATGTTAATTACCGAACCAGGCCGTTTCTTCATAAACATGTCCTGTACAATTACCTTGGAAATATAAAAGGCCGATGTTAGATTGATGGAAAGGACGTCATTCCAATCTTTGCTGCTCATCCGGAACGATAAATTGTCCCGGGTAATACCGGCATTGTTGATTAATACGTCGATTCCTCCTGAGTCCTTAAGAATCTCCTTACACACATGGGTGATTCCTTCCTCGTCTGCCACGTTTCCTGCCTTGAAAGCAACCGTAGATCCGTTCGCTTTAGCTATCTCCTGGTACTCCTCAAAAGAATCCCCCTGTTGAATATCGATGTACCACACCGATGCTCCGTTCTTTAGAAACAACAGCACCATTTCTCTCCCGATTCCTTGCGCACCACCGGTAATAAGAACATTCTTTCCTTTAACAAGCATTCTCACTTCCTCCCGTTATCTTTCTTTCTAAATTATATGATGTATTATAGGGAAAATCTCTGAATTTCTTCCCATCTTCCTGCGGGTTTACAGGGAGGTTCTATAAAAAGAGCCTTCCATAAACCGGTAAGCACCGTTCCTGGCCCGGTTTCTAAAACTTCCGTAAACCCTTCTTCTTTTACCGCGTGTTCCTCCTGCGTCCAGCGTACAGGAGAAACGATCTGAGCACCTGCTAAGGCTCGGGCTTCTTCGCCGCTAGAAATCTTCTTACCTGTTACATTGGAAT
>JAGODW010000215.1 GCA_017998025.1 Spirochaetales bacterium | reverse complement strand
AGGATACACACCTGGTAGTATTCCTTTGTTTTACCGAACGAGGTTCGGTAATACCGTCACTGTCCAGGGCAAGTACGTGATGATAAAAAGAACAAGAATCCCCATCAGAATAAAGGGCCAGATGGCTTTTGATATTTCCGCAACGGACAGTTTTGAAATACCGCAAGCCACATAGAGAATATTGCCTACCGGTGGGGTAATAAGTCCAATCGATAGGTTCACAATAAGGATAACTCCGAAGTACACTAAATCAATACCATACTGTTCAGCTATGGGAATCAACATCGGCGCCAGGATCAGAAGAGCAGGCGTAAGGTCCATCACACATCCTACTAACAACATGAGGATATTCACACACAGCATGAATAGAAGCCAACTGTTTCCTGAAAGCTTAAGCAGAACATCCGCTAGAAGAACCGGAATCTGGGCTGTAGTAATATAGTACGCTGCCGAAGTTGCTGCTCCGCAAACCAGAAGTACTACCGCTGTACCGCGAGCAGTGTTCACCAGAACAGACAGCATATCCTTCAGTTTCAATTCTTTATAGATAAAAACTGCCAGAATAAATGAATACACTACGGAAACTACTGCAACCTCTGTAGGCGTAGCTATCCCAAAGACAATGCCTCCAATGATGATAATGGGAATTAAAAGAACCAGAAACGCATCAACACCCGCTTTAATGACCGCGCGTAGACTGAATTTCCCTTCTACTTTATAAAATTCTCTCTTTCGAACATGGAGGTACCACACAAACATAAGTCCGAATCCCAGAATAATGCCCGGGATAATGCCGCCAATAAAAAGCTTTACCACAGAAATATTCCCGATTACTCCCAGGAGTACCATGGGAATACTGGGAGGTATAATAGGACCGTTCGTGGTAGATGCTGCAAACAACGCTGCACTTTTCTTGGGGTCGTACCCCTCCTTCTTCATTACCGGATAAAGGATCGATCCTATGGCTGAGGTGTCTGCTACTGCAGAGCCGGAAACCCCCGAGATTAGCATACTTGCCACAACAGTAACGTAACCTAACCCTCCCCGTACATGCCCAACGAGGGCTTTTGCAAAAGCAACAATCCGGTTCGATATACCTCCGGTATTCATAATTTCTCCGGCCAGCAAGAAGAAAGGAATAGCCATCAGCGGGAAGCTATCGATCCCCCGGAATAGGTTTTGTATTACCAGGGCAGGCGACCAGGCATGCATTACAATGCCTAAAACAAGGGCTGTAAGTAAAAGAGAAAACGCAATAGGTACGGTTAATGCTATAAACCCGAACAACGCTATAAGGAAGACTATTAACATGGACATCATGCACCTCCCTTAAATACGTTCTTCATAATAAAAAGATCATCAACGGTTTTCACAATCGCTTGAAACAACATGAGGAGAGAACTAATCGGCCCAATCATATAGACCCATCCGTAAGGGATCGGGACAGAGGAAGCAACCCATCCGCTGGCTAAGGAATCCAGAGCCATTACAAAGCCCCCCTGAACCATAATACCCAGGGCGATAATGACCAGCAAATCAGAAATGAGGATCACTACCTGTTTTGCCCTGGGTTTTAAATAATAGAGAATCACATCCAGTCCAAGATGGTCTTTCCGTATGTACGCCAGGACAGCCCCAAGGAATACAATCCAGATAAGTAGAAAGCGGGACACCTCCTCATACCAGGCGATAGCCTGATTTAGAAAGTATCGGAAAATAACATTCATAAAAACCGTGACAGACATCATCACCAGCAGAATCGCCACTACTACGTTCAGTATTTTTTCAACAATTCCCTGAACCCGGAGTAGGTTTGATTTCAATCGATGTTCGAGATCTGGCATATACAAGCTCCTAATTGTTAGATCTCCTAATTAAGGCCAACGGCCTTTCTTCCTTTGTGAAAACTCTTTATTTCCTTCTTACCTTTACTCCAGCCAATTTTTCGTAGAATTGGATGATCCCGCAGTGGTCTTCCTTCTGTTTTCCCTCTGCTTTTAAGGCTTGCATGATTTCCATCACCACGCTGGTAAGAGGAATAGGAACACTCAAGTTGTGGGCTGTATCCAGTGCATTCTGAAGGTCTTTGATGTGAAGTTCGATTCGAAACCCTGGTTTATAGTTCCCTTCCAGGACCATCGGGCTCTTGGCGTTCAGCACTGTACTGCCGGCAAGCCCACCCTTTATAGCATCGAATACTTTAGCCGGGTCTACTCCCGCTTTTGTCGACAAAACGTACGCTTCCGACATAGCGGCGATGTTAAGGGCAACGATAATCTGATTTGCAAGCTTCGTTACATTCCCCGCTCCAATATCGCCACAGAGTACCGCAGATGAGCCCATTTTAAGAAGGATATCTTTCACTTTATTAAAGACTTCCTCTTTTCCCCCCACCATGATAGCGAGCGTTCCATCGATAGCCTTTGGCTCTCCCCCGGAAACAGGAGCATCCAGCATTTCCACCCCTTTGGCTGCCAGTGCTTTGGCTACTTCCTGGGAAGTCGCTGGTGCAATGGAACTCATATCCACCACGATTTTTCCGGAACTGACTCCTTCCAGAACACCGTTTTTTCCCAGAATTACTTCCTTTACATGAGGTGAATTGGGTAGCATTGTAATGATAATATCTGTCCTGGAAGCTACATCCTTAGGAGAAGACCCTACTTCTGCACCTGCAGCTGCTACCTCTTTCACTGCTTCCTGCACGATATCGTACACAATCAATTTGTACCCTGACTTCAGCAAATTCTTGGACATAGGTTTTCCCATGATTCCCAAACCAATAAATCCGATTTTCATCCCTTTCCTCCTTGCTCTTAATATTTTTCTATCGATTACTATTTCCCTACTGTAGAGCGGACAGCATCGGCAATAGCCTTCGCCGTTAACCCATACGCTTCAAGAATCTCCTCATACGCCTTTGCAGATGTACCAAAGGTATCCTTGATCCCCACGAATTCTATGGGAGCATGGGACTCCTTCCGTAACGCCTCTGCAACGGCAGAGCCAAGGCCTCCCATAATAGTATGCTCTTCTGCCGTTACAATCCCTTTCATGCCTTTTGCATGGGCGATGATGGTTTTTGTGTCAAGTGGTTTAATCGTACTTACGTTCAATACTTTTACATCGATCCCTTCCCGGGCAAGCTCTTCCGCTGCATCCAGCGCCTTCTTCACCATATAGCCGGTTGCATATACTACTGCATCCTTCCCCTTCCGTAGTTCCCAGGTCTTCCCGATCTTGTAGGGTTCATTCTCTGGAGTCACAATGGGAAGATCGTTCCGATTGATTCGGATATACACAGGCCCATCCACCTCTACCAGTGCTTCCATCATCATAACCGTTTCTACCGCATCGACCGGAGAGAGAACCGTCATGTTGGGCAACGCCCGCATGATAGCCATGTCTTCGACAGACTGATGGGTTTTTCCATCGCCAAAGTCAGAAAGGCCACAGGAAGAACCGCAGATCCGTACCTTTAGCTTTGGAATACAGATGGAGTTTCGTATTTGATCAAACGCACGGCCTGTTGCAAATACGGCAAAAGAGTTTACGAAAGGCATCTTCCCTGTAAGCGCAAAACCCGTAGCCGTACTTGCCATATTCTGCTCGGCTATTCCCATTTCAAAAAACCGTTCAGGGAATGCTTCTTTAAATAGAACTGTCCGGGTAGACTTTCCCAGATCCGCTTCCAGCGCTACTACATCTTTATTTCGCTTCCCCAGTTCCACTAAACATAACCCGTACGCTTCCCGGAGACTCTTCGTTTCAAGTTTGATGATCATATATTCCCCCTCACTTTCCCTGCACTTTCAAGTTCTGACATCTGTTTTCGCAGCTCTTCCTGGGCTTGCTTGTACAACTCCTCTGTTAAAGCTGCATTATGGTAAGCAGCCGTGTTCTCTGCAAAGGAGAATCCTTTTCCCTTCACCGTGTTCGCAATGATCACCGTTGGCCGTCCCTTGATTGTTTCCGCTTCATCCAGGGCAGCATAAATCTGGGGGATATCGTGCCCATCAATCTCAATAACATGCCAGCCGAACGCCTTCCATTTGGCTGGAATGTCACCTGTATTGAACACTTCTACCACAGGACCTGTAGCCTGAATTCGAT
>JAGODW010000213.1 GCA_017998025.1 Spirochaetales bacterium | reverse complement strand
ACAAGAAAGTGAAATAGGAACGTTTGTGTTTTTTTTCTTAACGGTGAAGCTGCATGAGCCATTCTTAGCGCCCCCTTTCCGTTTCATAAAATACCCAGCGGGAAGAAGTCTTAAAGATAACTATGGAAAACAATGAGATAATTACCAGGAGAATCCATGCCATCCCTGACGCATACCCCATCTGGAAATTTTCAAAACCTCTTCTATAAAGATAGAGAGCATAGAAATTAGTTGTATCCAGCGGTTGTCCGTTTGTAATAATTAAGGCAGGAGTGAACACAATAAATCCATTGATCATCTGCATAATCAGGTTAAAAAGAATCACAGGGGAAAGAAGGGGCAAAGTAATCTTAAAGAATTTCCTTACCGAGGATGCGCCGTCTATCGATGCGGATTCGTATAATTCATAGGGTATCTGTTTCAGCCCCGATAGAAACACGAGCATGGGGGAGCCGAACTGCCAGGCTGCAAGAAGGATGAGGGTCCAGATTGCAAACCGTGGATCCCCGGTCCAGGAAATATTTGAAGGTATTCCGAGCATATTCAGCAGGGCATTGAAGATTCCTTCTGTGCCAAAATACTGTCTCCACATCACAGAAACTGCAACACTGCTTCCTACGATGGAGGGAGCGTAATAAAGAGCCCGATATACAGCCACACCCTTTCGATTTGTATTCAGTACCAGAGCAATAGCGAGGGCTACAATGAGGCGTAAAGGGACCGCTGCTACTGCATAGTACAGGGTAGCAAAAACAGATTTCCAGTATCGCGGATCCTTTGTGAACATTGTTATAAAATTGTTAAGGCCTGTCCAAACCGGGGGTGTTAATAAATCATAATCAGTAAAAGAAAGATAGAATGAAAAAAGAAGGGGTATTAACGTTAAGGCAAAAAATCCGATCAGCCATAAAGAAATAAATGCATAGCCATCCCGTGCATCCCGTATTTTTCTATTCCTTGGCAAGGATGATTTCATAACTCTACCTTTTTTGGGAAAGAGGGCCGGTTAGGTTCCGGCTCCTCTTTCTCCGATAGTTACTTATACAAGTTGTATTTAATTTTTAGAAAGTACTGCATTTCCCTGTTCCCGCAGGATTTTTGCCGCTGTGGGTGCATCAATGATATCGAAAAGAAATTTGTCAATAACTTCCGGCTGGTATACGTTGCTAATCAGTTCTCCATGACGTGGAGCATCCGGCGGTGGACAGGGGCTTCCAGTTTTGGAAATGTAACTTACAAAGGAGAATACTTCTTTCTGCACTGGGGGGAGCAAAGGTAGAACAGCTTCCTGTACCTTTGAGGAGATAGGGACGCCTCGTTCTGCCATCAGGATTTTGTTAGCCTCTATATCGTTCGTGAAGAAGTTTATGAACTTTGCCGCTTCATCAGGAAATTTCGACTGTGACGAAATGGAAAAATATTGAGAAGCTTTTATGTAATTTGCCGATTTTCCACCCTTTACTCTTGGGAGCGGATACAGTGCAAAATTCCTCTTTCCTCCGGAAGCTTTGTCTACAGCGCTTAACTGGTTGCTCCATTGATGCTGCATCGCTGCCTTTCCAAAGATGATCGGAGTTTGTTCCGGCTGAGTTCCCCCTGCATACTGGGAAATTTCTTCCTGTCGGGGTGTCATGGCTCCTGCTTTTACCAGCCGTTTCATCATCTCCAGGTACTGAATAAACGGCGTATCATCTGTATAGCCCAGGGACTTATTATCTGGAGCATAGATCCATTCTCCCCGGGAGATATAAATTGCCTTCCAGATTTGATCATTCCACATGTGTACTCCATATCCATAGACTCCAAGCTTTTCATGAATCTGAAGGGCAATCTTTTCGAAATCTTCCCAGGTCCAATCTTTTGGAGGGAGGGAGATACCTGCTTTCTTAAACATATCCACATCGAGAATCATTGCATGAGAGTTGGATCCCAGGTTTATAGCCCATAACTTCCCATCGATTCTTCCTGTATCGATCAAGGATGGTTCAATATCCGTCCCATCAATAACCTTCTTTGCCAGGTAATCATCCATCTGTACATGAAGCCCTCTCTTAACCCATTCTGCGATTCGGGCATAGTCCTGCTGCATTACATCGGGTAACTGGCCCCCCGCTGCCATTGTGGTTACTTTTGTCCAGTAATCTGCCCAGCTGGAAAACTCGTAGGTAATCCCTAAGTTGGGATTTTTTTGTTTGTATAGGTCGATCACTTTGATCGTTCCTTCATGCCGTGTTTGGGATCCCCACCAGATTATTTTGATGTCAGCTTTTTCCGGTGCTTTGCCTTTTGCCGGTTCTGCTTTTCCGGCACCCATTACCATTCCCCCTGCTATCAGCAGAGCTACTACTAGAAGAGTGAGTTTCTTTGACATGCCGTCAACCTCCCTTAGAAAGAGTTTTAGAGTCTGCTCCCATTGTATTTCTATAAAATAGAAACGGTAAGGAATGAATTATTCAGAAATGGTATCATTTCTTCAGAATTTGACATGTCTCCGGTGCAGTGACTATACTTTCCTCCATGTATTCTGTCCTATTAGTGGATGATGAGCGCGATATATTAAATAACCTGGCCATGTATTTTCCCTGGCAGGAAGGGGGATTTATCGTAGCAGGCAAGGCAGAGACAGGGACCGAAGCACTTGATTTTCTGAAACAAAATCCAGTGGATGCGATAGTGTGCGATATTAGAATGCCGGGTATATCTGGACTGGATTTTGCTAGAACCGTGAAAGAGTTAGGGTTATCCACCCGTATTATTTTTCTAACCGCTTACAGGAAATTTGAGTATGCAAAAGAAGCGTTCAAATATGGGATCCGGGATTATCTGGTTAAACCTCCTGACTTTAAGGAACTCCTCCAGTGTCTGTTAAGAATAAAGAACGAACTGGACATTGAAAAGCAGGAAAAAGGAGAATCCGACGCAGGAAGTGCTGAAGGAAGGGTAGATCCTGTTATACAGACAGTAATCACTTATATAAAAGGGAACATGGAACATGCATCTCTTCAAAATGCGGCAAAGATGGTTCAGATGAATCCGAACTATTTATCTACGTATTTTAAAGATAGAGTAGGAATGTCGTTTGCAAAGTACCTCAGGAACGTTAGAATGGAACGGGCAAAACAACTCCTAGGGGACCCTCAGTACTCTGTAGAGTGGATTAGTAAAATTGTAGGTTATTCAAACGTAAAGAATTTTACCCGTTCTTTCCGCCAATTTTACGGATTTCCTCCCGGTGCCTATAGAAAAGGCAAGTTTTGTTGACATGAATAAAGAATTTCTGCATCTATTGTTTTGCGGGAATTTTTAAAGTTACAATCGTTCCGTTATTGAGAGGACTTTCTATCTGCATTTCTGAACTATCCCCAAAGAAGAGTTTTAATCGGCGGTACGTATTCACCAGTCCAATATGATCCGAAAGAATAGCAGGGTCCTCGCTTATCTTTAGAACCTCTTCTAATCGTTCCCTTGATATTCCACATCCTGTATCTTCTACCGTTAAAATGAGGAAATTCTGTTCCAGTCTACATTTTATCCTAATGGAAAGCTTTTTTTTGGATCCGGAATCGATCCCATGAGAGATCGAATTCTCTACGATAGGCTGTAAAATAAGCTTCATTACTTTACAGGTTAATGTGTTTTCTTCTATATCCCACTTTGTGCGGAATCGACGCGGATATCTATAGGATTGTATCTCTAAATAATACTGGGTAAATTGGATTTCATCTTTCAATAGAACTTCTTTCTGGGGAGACTCAAGGGAATAGTCCAGGATACGAGATAGGAGGTCTATCATCTTCGTTACATCATTGGGACCGCCTGTATACCCCATAGAGCGAAGGGAGATAGAAGTCAAGGTATTGAATAGGAAATGTGGATTCATCTGCCACTGAAGAGCCTGAAGTTCAAGAGTTTTCTGCCGGAGCTTCAAATAATTCCGTTCCAGAAACGTTCTTACAATATTATGTGTGAGCGCATAGAAACTGTCTTCTGAAGCATGCTTCTGCTCTTCGGGGACCGGCAAGTTTTTTTCTGCCGCTTCAATGATATCACAGATATATTTAATGTTACGGAAGCTCCTTCGGGTTAAATACACGATTGCCACGATCCCCAATAGAAG
>JAGODW010000212.1 GCA_017998025.1 Spirochaetales bacterium | reverse complement strand
GTACATGCGGTCCTCGCAGGACTCCCCCCTTCCGCCTTTCAGCCCCTGCTCTCCCAGCTCTATCAAACCCGTTTATTCTTTTCCCACTATGCAGTCAGCTCTCTAGGGACCAAACTCTGGTGCCGGGGCTATCCTACGCCCTTAAAAACAAAAAAAGAGTACTTACCGAAGTATGCGCAGATATGCGATGCACAAGGACAATCCTCTCTATCCTCACCCTAGAAAAGACGGGGGTTGATAGGCTGATCGTAAGATAAAAAGCAATTGTTCATAGCGGAAGACATTCATAGAATAATTTCTTGTAATCCTGTTTGATATTCTTAGTGCATGAGAGCACTTCTTAACAAATGTACCCACACGCCTAACCCTTCAAGGCTTATCATAGGCTCTATCATTATATCTCTATAAACCATTGAGAAAAAGCTATACACAAGGTTCGATAAACTAACTAAATAAAATATCTGTAAGAATGGCTTCAGCAGGAGGTGCTTTGCTTCGTTTACTTCTCCGTTTCCTGGGACGTTTTGGTCTAGTTTTGTGGATACTATCCATGACCGCTCGATCTATATCCTTATTAGCCGGAACGAGGGGGCTTAGAAACTCTTTTGCCGCCACATAGTAATCTTTTAGTAGAAGTGTTTCTCCTTTTCGTTCCTCTGCAAGATCCTGAAGATAGTCTTTCAGAAGACTGATAAGTCCTTTGTACCTTAAGTCAGTATCTTCCCCGGACCGGTCGAACTCTTCCAACGTCTTAAAAAACCGTGAGAAAAATTGGTTCTTATTCCCTTTTAATCGAGCATCGAGGGAAGGGATGAAGTACTGAAGCAGTTTATGAGTATAGAGAGCCTTTAAAATTGCCGAGGAAGCGCCGGAGGCAAGTATTTTAAACAGTTCTTCTGTTAGACGGGAGTTGGAGCAGGCAGCCAGAAGGGGAGCCTGCTTGTGTATCTTCCTCCGTGTTAAAAAAGAAAAGGTAAACTCCAGCATTGCAGCATACTTAACCGCCCGGAGCATTCGTACCGGGTCTTCTACGAAGATTCTTTTCAAAGGGATCAGGGGCTGGATCACCTTTTTACGAATATCTTTTACTCCTCCGACATAATCGAGGATCACCTCTTCAACCGGGCAATAATAGAGGGCATTTAAAGTAAAATCCCGTCGGAGAACATCTTCCTGAATCGTGCCATACTGATTCAACTCCCCCTCTCCAGGATTAAGAGAACGGAAGGTGGATACCTCGATGATCTTACTTCCAAAGAATATGTGGGCAAGCCGAAACCGTTTTCCAATAATCCGGGAATTCCGGAATAATCGCTTAATCCGCCGCGGATGGGCGTCGGTAACAATATCAAAGTCCTTGGGTATTCTTCCCACGAGCAGATCCCGTACAGCCCCGCCCACGATATAGGCCACATGTCCTGCAGATCTCAAGCGCAGAATGATAGAAACAGCATCGGGATCTATGTCTTTCCGTCGGATGGGATGCTCTTGTTTTGTGTAGACTTCGGCTCTTTTTACGGTATTTCCGTTTTCGGTTTTACAATATCGAACCAACAATGATGTACAACCCTGCCTAATATACTATAAGTGAAGGGAAAGAAGGGAGTCAAGATCAATTTTACATCTAAAATCTATACCGCTGAAACGAGATTAAATCTGCATAAGAAAATTTTTCCCCTTCCAGGGCAAACAACGAGTTGTTATGAAATAGCGGTTCTTCTGCGAGAGGATAGGAGCATTGGCGAATGCTATTCTCCCAGAGAGCCGTTCCGGGAATAGGGGAGTATTCGGCAAGTCGTACCCGAACGTGCTGTTTTTTCACGAACCGGATAGATTCCTCCACTTCCTCTGCCTCCTGGCCTGGCAATCCTGCAAGAATATAAACAGAAATATCTTCTTCCTTGTACCCCGCTTCTTTCAGGATAGCGATTACTTCAGGAAAAATAGCGGGGTTTACCTTTCTGTCGTATTGCTGATGAAACTCAGTCGAGGTGCTCTCGAGTCCTATCCGGATTTCTGCCACTCCGGCTCTCCGCATCAGACAAACTGTTTCTCTGTCCACTCCCTCTAAGTGTACACCGTTAGGCAGGTAAAATCGAATAGGAAGGTCTCCAGAAAAGGTTCCCCCTTTTTCCCGTAGCCCATCCCGGATTACTTCATCCAGGAAGGGAAGCAAAACTTTCTCTTTTTGAAACAGGAGCGCATCGTCGTAGAATGCAAAATTCCGGGTGCCGCAGGTTTCTCTAAGTTCACGGAACGCTGTGATCGCTTCGCCGGGATTTCCGGGGATAAAAGAAGGACAGAGGAGGCGGGAAGCGCAGTATGTACAATGAAAGGGGCAGCCTGTATTAAGTCGGATCACTCCTGCATCGGCCCAGATGGATCGGAGGGGTAGGGGACGGAGAGGTACAGGGCATACCGGGGTCGGCAGGTTCATTTGGGAGAGAAAATCACTCAGAGGTGTGATGTTTTCTCCGGATACGACAAGATCTGCTCGGGTAATCTTATGACAATGTTCCGGTAGAAGAGTAGCATAGACTCCTCCGACTATAAGGGGAACTTCCGGATAGAGTTCTTTGCAAAGAAAGGCCGCCTCTTCTGCCCCAGGGTACCAGTAGGTCATGCCAGTGGCGAGAAAAATTAGATCTGGCCGCCGGGATTTGTACGCCCGGGACAACGGTCTAATCTGACTGTTCTCACCTTCCAGCTTTCGGAGCCTGTGGAGGAAAACCTCTCTATCGATCCCATACCGGGCAAAGTGCTTCTTCCATTCTCCCCTGCTGATTCGGGCTTGAATCAATCCTTTTAAGGGGGCAGGTGTTTCTACAACGGATCGAAAAAACTTCCCGGTTCCATCGGGTTTGCGCCTTGGAAAACCCATTCGAGAAGCTGTATCGGGATCTGTATAGTCCAGTCCATTTACCAGCACTACATCCCATCCTCCTTCCACAAGCCACCGCCCGATCCGTAATAAGCCATACGGTTTTAGGTATAGATCGTACAGGGCAAAATCATACACGGGAGGTACAACCAGAAGTGCTAACGGCCGATCTTTCTTTACTCCTCTGGAGATTTGTTCCTCTTCTCTTTTATCCGGATGCATAGGTTGTTCAGCATAGAACGATCCTATAAATCTGTCAAAAGCTCTCGATTTATTCCGGTTCCCTATGGTAAGGTAACCGTGCAAGGAGGAACTATGAAGGAACAGAAGCCAATAACCATCCACACGGTACAAAACGGTCGTGAACACTTTGGAGAGTATGGTTCCTGCCGAAATCTACTGGAATATCTTTCTAAAAATACACCCTTCCGACTTACCGCTCTTTGCGGAGGTAAAGGGGTGTGTGGAAAATGCAGAATAACGGTTGTCTCAGGTTCTCCCTCCGCCCCTACGACGGAGGAACGGAAACTTATTTTACCGGAGGCTCTGGAACGAGGAGTGCGACTTGCCTGCTTGACAGTACCTGAGTCGGATCTATCCATCCGACTGGAGGGAGAAAAGGAATTGTTCGGGAATAAAGAAGACAGATTTGGAACACCCCTTCCGGTAGACCGGAGTATTCATTCGGTGGTGGTGGAACTTCCTCCTCCCTCTCTGGATGATCAGCGCTCGGATCATACACGCCTTCTGTCCTCTCCTTCGTTGAAGGGAATCGAATTTCCTCCAGCCCTTCTGAAAGAACTTCCAAAAGTCCTTCGGGAGGGAAACTGGACAGTTGCACTTCAGGTGCTTGATCATCAGGTCCTTTCTTTCCATAGTGGATCGAAGCTTGTTGATGCATACGGAGTGGCGGTAGACATCGGA
Organism: Spirochaetales bacterium; assembly: GCA_017998025.1. Lineage (GTDB taxonomy): Bacteria > Spirochaetota > Spirochaetia > DTKZ01 > DTKZ01 > DTKZ01. Next base: position 319 of record JAGODW010000212.1, on the reverse strand, counting down.
ACGACCACTGTTGCAGTGTATCTTTTTAACTTAAATACGGGGGAACACCTGGGTACCCTCTCCGAACTGAATGCCCAGCAGGTATTTGGCGCCGATGTTATCTCCCGAATTCAGTTTGCCCAGGAAGGACTGAAGAATCTCAGGACTCTTCAGGAAAAAATCCTTATGCAGATCGATTCGATGATTCTTCACCTGGCTAAGATCAACAACCTTCGATCAACTACTATCTGCCTGGCCACAATTGTGGGGAATCCTACCATGATCCATCTGGCCCTGGGCCTTCCCCCGGAGAATATCGCCCAGGCGCCCTTTATTCCGG
>JAGODW010000211.1 GCA_017998025.1 Spirochaetales bacterium | reverse complement strand
ATCCCACCTGGGTAAGTTTGCCCCGCTTTTTAAGGAGAGAAATCCCTGTATCAACCGCAGCCTGAGCACCGGAACATTCGATACAGATATCCATTCCCTCTCCATCTGTATATTCGGCCACTACCTCGGTTAGATTTTCCCTCAGCACATCCACCGTTCGATCGATCCCTAATAGCCTGGCGACCTCGAACCGCTCTGCATCGGACGTAGTTCCGGAAAGGATTACCGTTCCACCTTCCGATTTAGCCGCTTGTGCAGCCAGAAGACCCATAGCACCAGGGCCTGCTACCAGTACCACATCCCCCGCACCTACTCTAGTCTGATCCAGCACAGCATGGACCGCACAAACCAGGGGCTCTGCCAGAGCCGCCTCCTGGAAACCGATGTTGGATGGGAATCGGTATACATTCTTTTCTTTACATACAATATACCGTGCAAAGGCTCCGTCTGCGTTTAACCCTTGAGCTCCTCGTTGAACGCAGATAGCATAGTGTCCCGTGCGGCACAGGTAACAATCTCCACCACAGTTCAGGCATACATTTTCCGCTACGATCCTGTCACCGACCTGTATATTTTTAACCGCAGAGCCTGCCTCTACCACAGTACCCGAGAACTCATGCCCGATAATTACCGGGGGAGTGGTAGGAAACTCATCCTTAAGTACATGAATATCCGTACCGCACACGCCGCAGTAGGCAACTTCAACCTTTACTTCATCAGAACCACAGCGGGGTTCGGGGACTTCCCGGATCTCTAAATTTCCAGGACCCCGGGATGTTTTAACCAGAGCCTTCACAGAGCTTCCTTGTTTATCAAAATCTCTTTGTACCGAGCCATCGTTCAATTATCCTTTATAGAAGTTTTTTCTACGTTCAGATCAAAGTCTCTCGATCTGGAACAGTTCCTCTTGCATGATGTCATGTTCCCCCCGGATTGTCAATTTAGATCAACTCTGTCCTTTTGCGGCGTTCAAAAATCGACGTTGATACGCAAGAACAAGGTTGTAGCTGGTAAACATTGCCACGTAGTCAGGTTCTGCTGGACTCAGAATTCGATCTCCTTTGTCGGTAAACTCTGGTTCGGTTAAAAGCCTATCGATATCCTGGTAATTTGTAGTAGTCTCCCTCCATGCTGCAGATAATAAGCCGGGTTTCAAGCAAATTTGCCCGTCGGAGAAATCGGATCCAGGGCCTGTCAAGATTTTTGTGTAAATCTTTCTTCAGGTGCTCGGTAATCTCTCGATTCGTCATTCATAGAGCATACTTCGACAATATCTTACCTAACACCTATCTGTATTTCTATACCAGTTACTTTTTCGCCTCCATCTTCTCTAATATTAGTCTCCTGATAGACAAGAATCGTACCACTCGGTATGCTACAGGAGCGTATGAAAAAAGATGTGATCCTGTGTGTAGATGATGAAGCGATTATCTTGCTTGCTTTGAAACAAGAGTTAAGGCTGAATTTTAAAGATCAATACATTATAGAAACTGCACTAAATGCACAGCAAGCGCAAAAAATCATCGATGAACTTTCACGGGAAGGAACACAGGTAGCAATGATCATATGTGATTGGCTCATGCCCGGCATTAAGGGGGATGAGTTTTTAACAAGTATGCGCATTGAACATCCGGAAATTCGGCTTCTTGTGATTACCGGTCATGCTGATAAAGAAGCGCTGGAAATCTTCAATTCACAGGTCGGCGCCCGGATCCTGTATAAACCCTGGAAATCGGAAGAACTGATATCCGCTATAAAGGAAACAATACAAAGGTAAAACCAGGAGGAAGTGTATGGGGAATCCCCACCAGGCAGACTATGAACAGATACGGAAAGACATTGAAGTACGTTTTGTTACAATAGCTCAAAAATGCTTTGGAGCAGACCTCCATTCGATCCTCTTATACGGAAGTGCAGCCCGAGGAACCTATCGAGAAGGGATTTCGGATGTGAATCTTCTGATTCTTCTCCGCACCACGCCCCTGGAAAAGTTATTCCAATTCGGAAAAGAATCCGCTTCCATAATCAGAAAACGGAGAATCACTCCCCTTCTGATGACTCAAGACGAGTTTCTCCGATCCGCTGATGTATTTCCTCTGGAGTACCTCGATATCCGGAACGCTCATAAAGTATTGTACGGGCCAGATGATACCTCCGCCCTTGATCTAACGAATAAAAATCTCAGGCACCAGACAGAGGAAAGGCTCCGGGGAGCGCTAAATCAGCTACGGCAGATTATTACAGCTTCGGAGGGAAATCGCCGTTTATTGACCCGACTCCTTAGAGCCTGGTCTGGAGGAGGGAATGCGCTTTTCAGGGCTCTTCTGGCGCTTAAAGGTAAAGATCCGAATCTTTCCGATCCGGAGGCTCTGGTTCATCAAGCGGAAGAACTCTACCAGGTATCTCCAGGAGCGTGGAGCAATTTTGAACGATTCCGGAGAGGGGAAAAGATGGATCCTCTACGAATCGCAGGAAGTTTAATCGAATCGCTGGAAGGATTCAGCCAGGGAGTAGATAGGCAGGTGGAGGAGCCATGAAGAAGAACTCCCTCATAACAGGTTTCTTTCTTTTTCTCTCTGCCGCATCCCTCTTCTCCCAGATTCCCTACCAGCCTACAGGCTTTGTGAATGACTTTGCAGGAGTGGTAGATCCAGATTCTGCACAAAAAATGGAAGCGATTGCCTCTGCAATTCAATCCAAAACCGGAGCAGAGGTTGCTATAGTCACCGTAGAAACTTTTGCCCCCTACCCAACGATTGATGAGTTTGCCATAGAACTAGCCCAAACCTGGGGTATTGGGCGTAAAGGGGTGGATGACGGGGTATTGTTGGTATTGGCTCTGAAAGAGCGAAAGGTAAAAATTGAGGTGGGGTATGGTCTGGAAGGGACAATTCCCGATGCAGTTGCAGGGAGGATCCTGGATGAATGGGTAGTACCAGAATTCAGGCAAGGAAACTGGGGAAAAGGCCTTCTTCAAGGATTGGTAGCAATTGCAGGAAGAATCGCTCAGGAAAAAGGGATCGATCCTGAGGAGCTACTCATTCCCGCTACGCAGGCTCCCCGGGCAACAAGAAATCAGGATAACTTTGATATCGGCCCTATCATTTTTGTGCTTATTTTTCTTTTCATTGGAGGCGGTCGATTTTTCTGGCCGTTGCTGTTCCTGGGTGGTTCCCGTCCCCGCCGGGGCCGCTTTGGAGGCGGATTTGGATCTGGAGGATTTGGAGGCGGCAGCTTTGGGGGAGGGGGCTTCGGCGGTTTTAGCGGAGGCTCCTTTGGAGGGGGCGGCTCTTCCCGTAGTTTTTAATAGTACTCGAATTTAATAGTACACGAAATCGGTATTGCTTGATTATATTTTAGAAAGAGGGGAATTAGAAGCGTATGGATAAAAAACGAACCAATATTTTGATCGGTCTGGGCATTTTAGTGCTTATTTTTGCAGGATACGGGATTTTTTCTGTGTCTGTAAAAAATAGTCTGGTTCGACTGGATGAAAGTGTAAGTGCTGCCTGGTCCGAAATAGACAACCAGTTAAAGAGACGGAGCGACTTAATCCCTAATCTGGTCGCCACTGTAAAAGGGTATGCTGCACACGAGGAAGAGGTATATACGAAAATCGCCGAAGCTCGAGCACGGCTGGCCGGTGCGCAGACAGTTGAAGAGAAAGCGGCTGGATACAATGAACTACAATCCGCCCTATCTCGATTGCTGGTCGTAGTGGAGCAGTATCCTGAGTTAAAGGCAAATGAAAACTTTACCCGCCTTATGGATGAGTTGACCGGTACGGAAAACCGGATAGCCGTAGCCCGAAAGCGGTACAACGATGGGGTACGAGAATTTAATACCCGTATTCGGACCTTCCCCGGATCTCTCTTTGCTTCAGGGATGGGATTTCAGCCTAAAGAATATTTCGAGATCGATTCTGTTTCCCGCGAGGCTCCCCAGGTTAAATTCTAGCAGCTCATTTTTGTTGACAGGGAGGGGAAGGCATATTTAAATAGGGTATGGAAGGATCGGAAAATACATCTGAAAAAGAAAGTGAGCTCCTTAAAGAAATAGAAGAGTTCAATAAGGAACGAGACCGGATCCGGAAAACAATTGGAGAAATCGGCGGTATCCGGTATTCCCGGAAGGATAATG
>JAGODW010000210.1 GCA_017998025.1 Spirochaetales bacterium | reverse complement strand
CAGCTACGGTAACTCCTAGTACAATCCTCGGATCCTGCGTTAAAAGACCATCCCCTATCTGACCTGGTTCATAGGCCTCCGTAACGATCCGCACCAATCGTGTGTGTTCCTGCTTACCGTAATAAAATTGCTTCCCCGGAAAAATCTCTTCGACGGCTTCCGTTACGTTCCGGCTCAACGGCCGGCCGAGTTTCATATCTCCTGCTTTTGCCAGACTCAAATATCCAGAAGGAATCGTACCGGATTCCTTGCAATTCGGAAAGTCCAGCTTGAGCCAGCGTAAATCCTCTTCCATGCAAAGGATATGTACCAGCTTTTTGAAGGTACGTCCAGTAAATTAAGGTTTTTTCTTCATTAAAAGAAGAAGCTTATCCAGAACTGGAACTACGTTTCCAGAACTTTTTAACACTCCATCGAGACTTTTTAATAATTGAGCATTTCCCCGACCTCCGATCGATCCCAGATTAGTAAGAGTATCGTACCTTCCCCCCACTTCTCCATAGAGGATCCCATTTATCACACGTACAATTGCCTGTAACGCATTCCGGGTTGATTCTGCCCAGTTCACTACCCGGGGTTCCAGCGCGCCCCGGGGAGTGAGATCTTGTAGTGAAGGATGTTCCCAGGGAAACGACTTCTCTATCTCCTCAAAGATTCTTAAAAGCGTTCCCAGCCCTTCGCTATACTCTATCCGGTTCTCTTCTTTGTAGAAGGATCCTTCCAACAAGAGAATACGGAGAGGCCGATTGTACTTTTCAATAAAAATAATTTGAAAAAAACTCCGTAAAAACAAAAGCCCTAAAAGATGTATCGGCGCATCCCGAAAGGTGATCCCTTCCGGTAAGGGGAGAGAGGACGGATCTAACAGAGAATTCATTTCTTTTACCAGTTCATCCTTCCTCCGTAGGTCAAGAAACAGCCGGAACTTTTCATCGATACGGCTTCGCCAGAACTGTTTGAATGCGGAAAACCAATCTTCTCCACCTCCCCGATCGGGGAATTGATAATTTATTTTTCCGGTAACGATCTTAACCAGATTTAAAAGCGGGATTTCTCCTGTGAACGATCGAATCGCCTGTAACGATTCCTCTATCCTGGGAACAAGTTCTTTAGAAGCATGGATTTCTTTCGAAGAAAGCTCATTTTCCGATTCTTTGAATAAGACTAATGCTTCCACCAGAACAGAAGGAATCGGGTCCTTGAGGGCATAGACAGTTTCTGCAAATCTCACAAACACCTCAGCAACTCGCTGAAATGGACAGGGTACAGGGGGAAGATCTGAAACGGGGTGAAACAAACTGGTGAACTTTTCCAGGGGAAAGTATACAAGTTCTGTCAATCGATAAAGAAATCGTACATCCAGATACATCTTGCTCTTTTCGTTCTGGGATATCACGCTCAGTATATCATCCAGCCGATTGTCCAGAAGACGCCTGATATCCGCATCCGAGAGTTCTTCTACAGACGGAATTTCCAGGAACGATACCGTCTCAAAGATAAAAGAAGGATCCAGATGGTAATGTTGTAGGGCAATTAAATAGAACGGATCTAATTCCTGTTCCAGCCGTTTCGTCGTCTCTTCCATCTCCAGAGCGCCGAGGAATGCGAGAAACTCTCCCCGGCGATTTCCTCCTAATTGGGAAACAAGAGGTATCCAAACAGATAAAGCATTCTTTAATTTCTCTATCCTTTCGGTAAACTGAGGTAGAAATACCGATTTTTTTACATCGATGATTCCAGGGGCCTTACGTTGAATGGATATTCCTATCTCTCTAAGAAGATGTTCTTCTAGAACCTCCTCACGGGTACGCCGGGAGATGAGCACCTGAATCCAGAGGAGAATTTTCCGAAAAAAACCCAGACGCCGAAACTCTTTATCAAAATCCACCGGTTCTTCGTCAGAAGCGGGAGGAGCCAGGGGAACATCCGAAAGGGTTTGAAAGTCTTTAAGTTTCTCCAAAAGATCCTTCCGCTCCTGGTGAGTTAACTCCTGTACCAGCTGATCAAAAACCGATCTTTTTTCGCTACCCATCATCTCTAACTATACATCGGAATCCATTGACAAAACAGTAGAATTGAAGTATCAAAAAGATAGATATGCGTATTCTTAACAGTGGTTTGGGACTAATTATCATTCTACTAACCCTAGATCTCTTTTGGAGGCAGGAAGAGTAGAGTGGTATAGTATCTACGTATACTAGGCCGTCCTTCCTGCCGGGGGGACGGCCAATTTTTTTTGGCAAAGCCAAGAAAGGAGTTTAAGATGGAACGGATTTATGTGTTTGACACAACCCTCCGGGACGGAGAGCAGTCCCCGGGAGCCGCTATGACGATGGACCAAAAGTATGAGATAGCTCTTCAGCTGGTTCGGCTAGGGGTCGACGTTATTGAGGCAGGCTTTCCTGTATCCTCCCCTCAGCAATTCCAGGGTTGTCAGCTAATTGCTGAGAAAGTAAAAGGAGCAACTATTGCCGCCTTAGCCCGAACAGTGGATAAAGACATTGACCAGGCAGCGGAATCTATTGCAAAGGCAGAACATCCTCGAATCCACACCTTCATTTCTACCTCCCCTATCCACATGCAGTATAAACTAAAAAAGGACCCGGAAACGGTGCTCGAGATGGCACGGCATGGAGTTCGGTACGCTCGTTCAAAATGTGCCGAAGTAGAGTTTTCTCCGGAAGATGGAACCCGGAGTGAACTTCCCTTTCTTTGCCGGGTACTAGAAGCGGTAATCGAGGAGGGAGCCACGGTCATCAATATACCGGACACCGTCGGGTATACAACCCCCGATGAATTTGAGGATTTTATTCGAGCAATTCGGGAAGGGACACCGAACATAGACAAGGCAATCCTTTCTGTACACTGTCATAACGATTTAGGGCTTGCTGTGGCAAATACGCTGGCAGCCCTTAAAAGCGGAGCCCGTCAGGTTGAAGTGACCATAAACGGGATCGGTGAACGGGCAGGAAATGCTGCTCTGGAAGAAGTTGTTATGTGTTTGAACGTTCGTAAGGACCTGTTCTCGTATACTACCGGAATCAATACCCGGCAGATCTACCCCAGCTCAAAACTGCTTTCCACGATTCTAGGATTCTCTATTGCAAAAAATAAGCCTATCGTGGGAGAAAATGCTTTTGCCCATGAGTCGGGGATACACCAGGACGGAGTGCTTAAGAAGCGTGAAACCTACGAGATCATGACACCAGAATCTGTAGGAAGAGAGGAAAGCAAAATTGTCCTGGGGAGACATTCGGGCATGCATGGATTCAGTAAGCGTTTGCAGGATCTGGGGATTACCCTCTCCGAAACGGATTTAAAGAATGCCTATGAAAAATTTCTTGCCATTGCGGATCGAAAAAAAGAAGTATTCGACGAGGATATTTACGCAATTGTAGGAGACCAATTAGGGCAGGAAGTGGACATCTATTCACTGGAATATTTTAACATCATTTCAGGGAACCAATCTATTCCTACGGCTACAGTTCGTGTACGAAAAGGGGATGAAATCCTGGAAGAAGCAGCAACAGGGGATGGACCTATCGACGCTGTGTTTCGCGCGATTGCACGCGCCACGGGAATCACTGGATCTCTCCAGGAATATACGGTCCAGGCTGTAACTCCCGGCACACAGGCAGTAGGAGAAGTGGGGGTTGTAGTAATATTCGATACGTATCGATGTGTAGGACGAGGAGTTTCTACAGATATTCTGGAAGCCAGTGCACGAGCTTACCTTAGCGCTATGAATCGGTACAAGGCATTAAAAGGCAATTCGAAGCATGAAAGGAAGTAGAAACAATGGCTAAAATTGAAATTTTAGATACCACACTACGGGATGGAATGCAGGGTATAGAGGTAAACTTCAGTCTATCCGATAAGATCCAGATCGCTCACGCTCTCGACGATCTGGGAGTTGATTATATCGAGGGAGGATTCCCCTTGTCCAACCAGAAGGAAGAATCTTTTTTTGAGCTGGTAAAAAAGGAAACATTCTATAATGCGCGGATTGCATCCTTCGGCTCTACCCGAAAACCAAACCGCACGGCTCGGAAGGATCCCCATATCCAGGCATTGTTACATGCAGAAACAGAAGTTGTCGTCCTGGTGGGCAAAACATGGAAAGCCCATGTAGAAAAGGTGTTA
>JAGODW010000209.1 GCA_017998025.1 Spirochaetales bacterium | reverse complement strand
ATATCGTACCTGGTGCGGAAGGCATATACGTACATTGAATCAACTCACCTCTTTTCTCTGTAACGTATCTTACGATGAGGATAAACCCTTCCATAACCGAACCGGAGAGAATATCGGATCCTATCCTGGAAATCGGGAAAACCCACTTTGGGATCCAGTACCTGTTTCCCTATCAAAGGCTTGCTCTCTACAATATCCTTGCGTCCTGCGGGTACTTTGGTGGTGAGGAAGAAGACCAATCGGTCGGGGATCAAATTATTCTTCTTCCTACTGGAGCAGGAAAATCCCTCTGTTTTCAGATTCCGGCAATGCTCATTCCTGGACTAACCGTGGTCGTGTATCCCCTACTCGCCTTAATGGCCGATCAGTTCCGAAGGTTACAGGAGGCAAAGGTTCCCACAGCTGTATTAAAGGGAGGACAAACACGGGAGGAACGCACTGACCTATTTCAAAAGCTAAAGAGCGGCCGAATAAAAATCCTTCTTACAAATCCAGAATCTTTATCTATTCCTGGAACTGTCCAGAGACTTACCGATTCTCAGATTACTCACTTTGTCGTGGATGAGGCGCACTGTATTGTCCAGTGGGGAGAAACCTTTCGGCCGTCCTATCTCTTGCTGGGAGAAATCCGGGAAAAACTTCAACCTGTGGTAACCACTGCCTTTACTGCCACGGCATCCCCCTCTGTGCTGCAGAAAATCCAGGAGCATCTTTTTTCTGATTCGCAACCTCATATTGTGGCAGCAGATCCGGACCGTCCCAACATACAGTATTCGGTTCTGGAAACTCTTTCCAAAATGCAGAGTCTGATAACGCTTCTCGAAAAACAGGTCGTAGAAAGGCCTGTTATTGTTTTTACAAGGAGTCGAAAAGGGGCAGAACTCCTGTCCCTCTCCCTCAGGCGTCGTCTTGGAGAGAGGGAGATTTTTTTCTACCACGCAGGCCTTTCCCGGGAAGAAAAAAAAGAGATCGAAGAATGGTTCTTTCAGAGTAAAGGGGGGATTTTAACTTCCACCAACGCGTATGGAATGGGAGTAGACAAGGCGAATATTCACACGGTTATTCATTATGAGGCTCCTCCCTCTGTAGAAGCTTACCTTCAGGAATCCGGCAGGGCAGGGCGGGATAAACTCCCCGCTCAGGCGATTCTCCTTGTTTCTGAACTAGATAAGCATGCCCTTGATCCGTTCTTTCGGAAGTATATTGATACAGAAGGCTGCCGACGGGCATTTCTCTATTCGGCTCTCGGGGCAGAGCTGGAATCTTGTTCTGGCTGCGACCGATGTAATGGAATTCAAAATAAGAAGCCGGAAGGGTACAAAGAGCTGGAACAATTCTTCCGGCACAATTCCCGCAGGTACACCCAGGAAGAAGCGGTCCGCCTATTATCAGGGATTCGTACGTATTTTACCCGATCCCATCTCCTTGAGAAAAATCGCTGGTTCGGCCTTTTACACACCTGGGACCCGGAAGATCTAAAGGAAGCTCTCGATAACCTGAGGGAAAAAGGTCTCTTGAAGGAAGGAAAATGGTTGTGGAAGCGAATGCTCTCTTGGCGGAGCAGGTAATTTCCTGATACAGTACAGACTCCATGCGATTAGTCTTTCTCGGTACAGGCACCTCTCATGGGATTCCTGTGGTAGGGTGCTCCTGTCCTGTATGTACTTCAACGGATCCCCGGAATAAACGAACACGGGCTTCTGTATGGATCGAAATAACAAAACCTTCTCTAGATCTATCTTTCATCATAGATACGGCTACGGAATTCCGGCTTCAGGCGGTACGGGAGAGGATCAATCATCTGGATGCCGTGCTTCTTACCCATGCCCATGCGGATCATCTCCACGGCCTGGATGATATACGTCCCCTCTGCAGAAAAAAGCCGATCCCTGTATACGGAACAGAACATACCCTCCAGGAACTGAAGGAACGGTTTTCCTATATTTTCCATCCTAAACAGGAGGGAGGAGGACTCCCTCGACTGGAACTTCGTACCGTAGAGGGATACATTCCCTTTCAATTGGAGGGAATCCACGTGCTCCCCCTCCCGGTAAAACATGGGGAGCTGGACATTCTTGGCTATCGGATCGGGAACCTGGCCTACATTACCGACTGTAGTGCAATTCCCTCCCGCACGATGGAACAGCTGGAAAACCTGGAGGTACTGGTTCTGGATGCCCTGCGTAAAAAACCGCATCCCACTCACTTTTCTATTTCAGAAGCTCTGGAAGTAATCCAGATCCTGCGGCCTAAACAAGCTTTTCTTACCCATCTCTGTCATGATGTAGAGCACAATGAAATAAAAAAGGAGCTGCCCCGCGGAGTAGCTCCTTCGTATGACGGACTGGAACTGGATCTGGAAGATCCTTCCTGAGCGGTTCTATAGCTTCACAACCTTTCCGCTCTTTAAACAGCGGGTACATACCTTTAAAGTTGTCCGGGTTTTCCCGACCATTGTGCGTACCTTTACCAGATTCGGCTTCCACACTCTCCGGGTGGCATTCTTTGCATGACTGATATTGTTCCCACTAATGGTTCCCTTTCCACAGATATCGCATCTTCGTGCCATAGGTAACCTGCCTTTATGCAATGATAGTGTGCTGAAAGATACCAGATAAAAAAAAGAATGTAAAGGGCGCCCTAAGAACAACCCGTTGTGGAACCGCAGGTTTCGCATTTCAAGCAGGTTCCGTTCCGTATTAGCGTCAGATGACCGCACGCAGGGCAGGGATCCCCTTCATATCCTTTCAACCGGGCCTGGATCATGGCAGAAGTCGATTGCGGTGTTTGAACTGGAGGCACACCCTCTGCTTTAGCCGGCTTCTCAGCATTCCCCTTATTTATCCCTGCTACCTGTGTGGTTTCCGTAGCCCGAAGATCCTCTGGTTTTACCTGAGCCAGGTCTGTTCGATGAAGGTACGTAAGGGCTAAATCCCGGAAGATAAAATCCAGGACAGAGCTGGTCATCTTAATAGCGTCATGCCCCTGTACAATCCCATTTGGTTCGAACCGGGTAAAGGTAAAAGCATCCACATACTCTTCAAGAGGTACTCCATACTGCAACCCAAGAGAAACCGCAATGGCAAAACTATTTAAAAGAGAGCGGAAAGCAGCTCCTTCCTTGTACATATCAAGGAATATTTCGCCTAAGGTTCCATCCTCATACTCACCCGTTCTAAGAAAAATACTGTGTCCTCCAATTTTTGCCTTCTGGGTGTATCCCTTCCGTCGGTTGGGAAGAGGTTTTTTCCCTTGAACAGGGTGTCGATCCCTTTCTTTTTCACTCTGTAAAGAAACTGTTTTCTGTTCCAGTTCCTGAAGAAGCCGTAGCCAGGGATCCGTATGATCACCCAGTGCAACCAACGGCTGGCTAAGCTTGGATCCGTCCCTGTAAATCGTGATAGCCTTCAACATTTTCTTCCAGGCGCTAAAGTAAGCCTGCTTTACATCCTCTACGGTTGCAGAGTGAGGCATGTTGATTGTTTTCGATATCGCTCCGGACACGAACGGCTGAACTGCGGCCATCATTTCGATGTGAGCCGGGTACGGAATGGATCGAGTTGCACTTCTGCCGGAAGGATTGGCCGTATCGAATACCGGGAGGTGCTCCGGCTTAAGGATCGGACAGCCTTCTACGCCCAGATTCCCGCAGCTATACCGGTTTGCCTGTTCCCTCTCCTCTTTGCTCACCCCTAGATAATCAAGGATGCTCATGAAGGCAGAATTAAACCCGATTCGATTCAGGAACTTTTCCGGGAATAGACCTGGAGAAAAAGCTTCCTCCAGAGAAAAGGCATGTTTTAGCTTTTCTTCCACTATATCCAGCTCTTTTTCTTTAAAACCAGCCTCTTTCAGTCCTTTCCGGCTTAAGGGACCTTCCGGGGGAAGGTTCCCCTCTCCTACACAGTAGGAAACCACTCCCCTAATTTCAGTCTCCGTGTATCCCAAACGTTTCAACGCAAGGGGCAAAGACCGGTTAACGATCCGGAACACCCCTCCTCCTGCAAGCTTTTTATACTTTACCAGAGCATAATCGGGTTCGATCCCGGTGGTATCGCAATCCATCACCAGGCCGATAGTGCCCGTGGGCGCAATGGCAGAAACCTGGGCATTCCGAAATCCGTATTGCTCTCCAAACGATAAGGCT
>JAGODW010000208.1 GCA_017998025.1 Spirochaetales bacterium | reverse complement strand
AAGTACGTATCCTAATTCCAGAAGTAAATCTTCGGTAAATTTAGCATCTTCTCCGGCTGGGTACGATTTGACAGAAAGGAGTATCATTGTATTCACCGCAAGTAAAGGAAGGTAGATGCCTAACGCCTCCCAGATATCGGGCAAAAAAGCTTCAAGAAGTATTTCCATTATCGTTACCCAGAAGGCAATGATGAGAATTCTAATATAGAACTCGATCTGTGCGTGGAAATACCGTCGTAAGAGCCAAAAAGTGAAATTCCCTAGAAAACCAATTAGGACAACTAGAACACCCAGGATCCAGGCTGTATCAAACCGATTCGTTACAGCCAGGGCAGGACAGAGCCCTATCCCCCCAATAAAAACAGGGTTTTCTTTCCATAACTTCTCATGCCCGTTCATTGTTCCCTTCTTCTGGATTTTATAAAAGCCGAACCTTCCTGCAACGCTTCTACAAGTGTACGAAACGTAAAGGTTGCCCCACTGATTGCCTCTATCTCATTAGATTTAAAGTCCCCTCCCCTCGTTTGCGCTATTCGTTGTTGAAGGGAAGCGGAAGGAAGAGAGGCGGTAAGCACAGGAGGACTTAGCGATTTTTCGATTAGAAACCCTAACAGTTCTCCCTCTGTTTGGTAGGCTGCCAGTACAGAATACGTACTCAGATACCTTCCAGGCATAAGACGCAGTACATAGATCACCACTTTTCCAGCCTTATCGCGAAGGGGTATATATCCTCGCACGAGCCGGTTGGACTGAACAAAACGTTCTGCCCCGATTGTATAGTCTTTCCCTAACCGGGCATCTTTCTTCCAGGTTTTTACCAGATTCTCGAGAGTTTCCTTCCTATGCTTCTCGATTCGGGGGGATACAACCTCGTGTACAACTCCTAAGATCACTGCTACTGCAATACAGAAGAGAGTTAATTTGCCCCATATATTTAAAAACCGATTCATATTGGTTTCTTCTCCACTCTGCTACCTGAAGTTGCACACTTATTGATCAAGGGGACAAATACATTCATAAAAAGAATCGAGAAACCGATTCCCTCTGCATATCCGCCATACAATCGGATCAAAAATGTAAGAAGGCCTATCCCCATACCATAGATCACCAACCCCATCCTTGTTAAAGGGGAAGTAACCAGATCGGTGGCCATGTAAAATACACCTAAAAGTATACCACCGGAAAAGAGCTGGAACAACACATCTCCCGCTACCCATCCTCCGCCGAACGGGAGCCCTCCAAATACTGCGGTTAAACCACAAAATACCGTAAAAAAACTTACCGGCACCTCCCACGGCAAGATTTTTTTTCCGATCAGCACAACGGTTCCTATAAGGAGGAGTAAAGCGGATGTTTCTCCTATTGCGCCGGGAATAAACCCGAAGAATAAGTCGATATAGCCCGGTGGAAGAGAAATCCCTAACGGTTCCAGGATATGACTATTTAGCCATGTCGTCCAGGCACCATCCATTAAACTCCGGGGAAACCCTGCCGAGGATAAGATTTCCATAGGGGAAGATCCTTCCGCCCTTCCTAAAAGGATGCTTGTTTTTACCAGTCGGAGAGGAGTTGCGCGGGTCATGGCATCTACCTCTCGAACCATCCCGGGATAGACCCACTGGTGCATCTGATCGGAAAAGGAAAGGTACACAAAAGCCCATCCTGCCAGGGCAGGATTCATCCAGTTCCGTCCTAAACCACCGAAAGACCCTTTCACCACAGCCATGGCAAAAAGGGAAGCAAGGATAGGAATATAGAGGGGAACCGTTGGAGGAAGCATCATTCCAATCAGCAATCCACTAAGAAAGGCACTTCCGTCATAGAGAGTAAACCTTTTGAGAAGTAATCCAATCACTCCCTCCACGGCAACTGCTGTGAATACTGCTGTGAATACAATTCGAACAGCATTTATACCAAAGATGTACATCCCCCATCCAGCGGCAGGCAGCAAGCAAAGAACCACGTGCCAGATAATAGTTGAAGTTGTAGTACGATCGTAGATTTGCGGCGCACCGCTGATATAGGGATGGCCCGGTTTACTCATCTGTCCCCTCCCTCCGAGCAGCAAACTGCTTACCCGTTTCTAATCCCTGAACCAGGGGAATCCGTGCTGGACATACAAAAGCACAGCAGCCACATTCGATACAATCTCCAAGTCCTTCCTGTATCGCTTCCTTAAAATTTCCGTGATCGATCCATTTAAACAACCGGGAAGGATTCAACCCCACAGGACATACCGTTATGCAGCGTCCACAGTTCAAGCAGGCCGTCCTTCTGGCAGCCCGTATCTCCTCCTGGGTGAGGAATAATACTCCCGTTATGTCTTTTGTAAGGGGAGTACGCAGATCAAATATACCCTTGCCTCGAAAAGGCCCTCCACATATGATTTTTTCTGGTTTCACCTGGAATCCACCACACTCCTCTACAAGGCCAAGGATAGGGGTTCCGATACGTACCTTTAAATTTGCCGGCCGGGCAAGAGCCTTTCCTGCCAGAGTTACTACCCGCTCCATTACCGGCTTGCGTAGTACGACTCCCTCATATACAGCGAAAACCGTTGATACGTTTAAGACTAATACACCAAAATCGATCAACGGGTTCCCTGGAGTGACCTTTTTTTTAAGAAGGGCCTTTGCCAGCTGGGTTTCATCCCCCAGGGGGAATTTTTCTTCCGTAAGAACCAGTTCAACAGATTCTGCCTGTTCCGGGACTTCCTGTAGAACAGCAGAGAGAGATTCCCACGCTTTTACCCTATTTCGGCCTACCGATAGGATAGTGCGTTTAGGTTCCATGATTTTCTGGAGGATATTGATTCCTTGGATAACTTCAGGGGATTTTTCTACCATTACACGGTAGTCGCTGCAGAGATAGGGTTCCGA
Organism: Spirochaetales bacterium; assembly: GCA_017998025.1. GTDB lineage: Bacteria > Spirochaetota > Spirochaetia > DTKZ01 > DTKZ01 > DTKZ01. The sequence continues at coordinate 1,295 of JAGODW010000208.1, read as the reverse complement.
TTCGATACCGTTTATGATCAGCGTTTCAAGGGTTTTCCCTTCAAGAGAGGCTATTTTTTTTCGGGTAGGGATACCGAGCCCTCCCATTCCCACGACACCCTGATCCGCTATAAGGGAAATTAGCTCTTTCCGGGTAAGATTCTTCCAGGGATACTTATGTACCTTTTTCCCCAGTCTATCGAATTCTCCTCCTAAATCGATCACTACTGCCGGAGACTCGATCCCTCGATGCAAGGGAATCGTACGGATCTCGCGTACGGTTCCGGGTATAGGAGAATGGATATTGATACCTGAATGACCTTTCGCTTTGCCAATCAGCATCCCTTCACTGACTGCATCCCCCACCTTAACCAGACAGTCCGAAGGTTCTCCCTCATGCTGTACCATAGGAACCACAGCTACGGGAGGAACGGCTGCATTTCGGATAGGAAGATCCACTATATCTTCTTTTCTGGTCTGCATAAAAAGTCCACCTGCATGCAGACGAACCACATGTTTCATGCTTCTTGCTGTTTTCTCCTGATGAAATGCTCTTGTGTCCAAGGGGAAATCATTTCACCCCAGGGATTTTTCAACCTGAAGAATGCCCGTACCAAAGATAAACAAAGCAGGATACAGTAAAGAATAAGCTGTTCTGCTGTCATCCGGGTAGAGAGGGGTTCGAGCACAATGGGTTTTGCTCCCTGCTGATATAAAAGATTCCCCAGGCTGTCACTCTTAGCTCGCTTAAGCATATTCTTATACCATGTCTGGTCGTATTTTGCGAGAGTCTCATTCCAGTACACTAAATTCCCCTCTTTTTCCTGAAATCGTGGATACAAAAGCGTTTCATCTGAGGACGGGAAATTATACGAAGCTCCAAATAAGAACCCTTCCTGAAATTTAACATGTACCAGATAGTCTGCCAGATTTGGAACAGGATCTTTCCGATGGAGCATCCACAAGTCTCGAAGGTCTGTTCTTGTTAAAACGGATCCGCTCCAAGATGCATGAGGAACCGGGATCGTTGTTTGGATCTGTGAAGGAATCAAAAGATCGAAAAGGGGTGCTATTGCCAGAATCAATGCTCCTGATAACAGGATGAGCCCCTGCTTTGAACCTTTCCAATGCAACGGTAGAATAGGAAGGGGGATAAACACCCTATGAAGTCTCGCTTTTACCTGCAGGGTTCGGTACAGTATTAAAACAGCCGTTACACCTATCGTTCCTATCGATCCGTAGAAAAGAAGGATCAGTAGTTCTTTTCCATTCCCTATTATAGCAAGAATTCCTATGAGAAGCAGATAGATAAATCC
>JAGODW010000207.1 GCA_017998025.1 Spirochaetales bacterium | reverse complement strand
CGTATCCACACACCGGCGGTCGAGTTTTTCGTACGTACCATCTACCTTTTTATTGTACTCCATAAAAACATCGTTCCAGATCTCGAAGTACTTCCCGCAGGAACAGCCGGGTTTGCATTCAGATGAACAGGGGGCTTTACCTGTATCGATAAACATTTCCGAATCCGGACCGCAAGGGCCCGTGGTACCTGCAGGTCCCCACCAGTTATCCTCTCTAGGAAGAAAATAGATTCGGCTTTCCGGAATACCCAACGACCTCCAGACAGAAGCAGACTCCTCATCCCGGGGGACCTCTTCATCTCCCCGGAATACGGTAACGGAAAGCCTGGCAGGATCTATCCCCAGCCATCGGGGAGAAGTGAGAAATTCGTAACTCATCCGGATCGCTTCTTCCTTAAAGTAGTCTCCCAGCGACCAGTTCCCCAGCATTTCAAAGAAGGTAAGATGGCTCGCATCTCCGACCGATTCAATATCTCCGGTACGGATACATTTCTGATAATTCACCAGCCGTTTTCCCGCGGGATGCGGTTCTCCTAAAATATACGGCACCAGAGGATGCATCCCGGCTGTGGTAAAAAGAACGGTAGGATCATTTTCTGGAACGAGAGACTTTCCTGCTATTTGCTTATGCCCTTTGGAAATAAAGAAATCAATGTATTTTTTCCGTAATTCATTTGCCGTCATACGGTGGGATAGTACGATTCTAAACGGATCGCTGTCAATAGATTAGAGTATCCCCGTTTCGTCTGATTACGATACGGCCTTCCTGTTCGAGCCGCTTTAACGTATTGAGAAAATCTTTTGTTGCTTGTTCTACCTCTTTTCTCGGCACTGCACCAAGAAAACGGTATTCTTCGGAAACCAGGAGTCTCCGCCGTTCCGAAAGATTCGAAAGCACCCGAACACGGATTTCTTCTGTTTTTCCTTTTAGTAAAAGGGCAATATCTTTTTCTGACATATCCTTAAGAACTTTCTGTAGATCCCTGTCTTCAATATCTTCCAGCACATCGATGGTAAATAATCGATCCTTAAGCTCTTCCGCGATGAGGGGATCTTCTTCTTTAAGCCTTTCCAGAATTTCTTCCTCACGGGATACATCTACATACTTTAAGATATCGGCCAGCACGGCTTTCCCATCAATTTCTACAGAAGGAGCCGGAATCGCATGCTTGCGGATCTTTTCCCTCAATACCTCATCCATCTGGAGAAGCACCTCCCGGGATACTTTGTTTTTCCGGGCAATCCGAATGATCAATTTTTTCTGGAAATCAGGAGGGAATTGTTCCAGCAATTTTGAAGCCTGTTCCGGCTCTAAAAAGGGGAATAGCACCGCTACTACGGCAGGGGTCTCATCTTTCAGAACCTGATACAGCTGGTAGGGCTCCAGTTCGTTTATGTAGGAAAACAGGCGCTGTTCTTCCAGAGGAATACTCCGCTGGAGGATCCCCCTCCCCAGCTCTTCTCCAAATGCATGGGTAAGGATCCTCCGGGCTGTTTCAATTCCTCCCACGGGATTTCTAGATTGAATCTTTAAGAAACCAAACTCATGCAATAACTTTTCCGCTTCTACAGGATCAACCCGTTTAATCTGTGAAATTTCCCGGATGATTTTCTCCGTCTCCTCCTCTGAGAAAAACTGTAGAATTTGCGATGCCTCGTTTTTTCCGATAAGGATGAAGAATTTAGCTACTTTACGATACGAGTTTTCCTTTCCGGTTACCTTTAGAAGACCTCTCGCAGTCTCTGAAGTTATGAATTTCGGTGAATCTGGTTTTCGTACGTTCGGATTATTTTTTAAGCGGGCCGTTTTTCCGGTTTTAGTTTCAGCATGGATCGTACCAGGTTCTTTTTCCCCCGGGTTCATTGCCCGTTTATACGCATCAATTCTCCGGTTTCCCATTTCTTTTATAGTATAATCCCTTGCAGTGTTGTTTGTCATCAATCGCTCAGGCATTGCCTAGATAGGATTGAAACGATAGTATCAGAAGACAGAATGAAACCAATTACTATTGCTCTGGTAGGAATAGGAGGGTATGGGGAAAACTATGTCCAGAGAGTTCTGGAAGAGGGGCAAAACCTCTCTTTACAGCTTGTGGGTGCTATAGATCCCCATCCAGATTCATGCCAGTTTTTGTCCGTTCTCCAGAACAAACAAGTACCCCTATTTCCTTCGTTAGAGGAATTTTATAAACAGCAAACCGCGGATCTGGTGGTAATCTCTACTCCCATCCAGTATCACTTTTCCCAAAGCGAATATTCCCTGCTGCACGGGAGCCATGTACTCTGTGAGAAACCCCTCTGCGCCACGGTTAGAGATGCTCTCCAACTTCGAAAAACACGGGATACTATGGGAAAACAGTTTGCTGTGGGATTTCAATGGGCGTACGATGATGCGTTCATAAAATTGAAAGAGGATGTTCTGGCAGGCAGGCTAGGCGAACCCCTGCGTCTCCGCTCCCTCGTGTTATGGCCCCGGGATGAAAAATATTTTGCCCGCCCCTGGGCTGGAAAAATAAAAGCCCCGGATGGTACCTGGATTCTGGATAGCGTTGCAAACAATGCAGCGGCACACTTTCTCCATGCGATGCTCCACCTATTGGGGGACTCTATGGAAACAAGCACGTTCCCAGCGGAAGTAACTGCAGAACTCTACCGTGCAAATCCTATTGAAAATTACGATACGGGAACTTTCCGGATAGTAGATCAGAAGAATAGGGAAATACTCTTTTTTGCCAGTCATGCAATTAAAAATACCTATTCGCCGATGTTTCGGTTTGAATTTGAGGAAGGTACGGTGGTTTTCAACGATCCCTGGTATCCTGAGAATTCCGGTAATCTTTTATTCTATGCTCAAAACGGGAAAACGATAGAGTACGGCAATCCGAATCATCTGAGCCTTAAGAAGCTGGATTGGGTTGTTCAATCTTTGCAGGGAATCGTCAGGATCCCCTGCTCTATTGAATCTGCCCTTTCCCACACCCTCTGTATAGAAGCTGGGCAGAAATCGGTGCCGGTCATACAAGATTTTCCTCCGGAACTAGTGCGGGTAGAGAAAGAACAGAAGCTTAGATGGATAGAAGGTCTGGAAGAAACACTGTTTCGTTGCTTTGATTCGGGTAAATTACCCAAAGAAGCAGGAGCGCCGTGGGCAAGAGAGGGGAAAACCGTTTCTATTCAAGGAAAAGATATTGACAATATACAAATCATTCCCTATAAATAAAGCAAAATTTGCCGCTGTAGCTCAGTCGGTAGAGCAACGGACTGAAAATCCGTGTGTCGACAGTTCGATTCTGTCCGGCGGCAGAGGAGAAGACCGACCTTGATTTTTTTTCAAGGTCGGTTTTTTTTATGCTCCACAGGAGGATACCATGGAACGTCTTTCAAAATCGTTTATTTCTTCTCATGAAAATAAGTTAGACCCGCAAGGCCTTGCCCGAAAACCGTTGCCGATTAAGGTGCTCCAGTTTGGCGAGGGGGGATTCCTACGGGGTTTTGTGGATTGGATGATCCATCGTATGAATAGCCGGGGGATTTTCAATGGAAAAGTCCTTGTAGTTCAGCCGATTCCCACAGGACGGATCAAGACCCTTAACGAGCAGGATGGCCTCTACACCCTTCTCCGCCGTGGGTTGGATCAGGGAAAACCGGTGGAAGAGATGGAAGTTATCACTTCTATAAGCGGGGGGATCAACCCCTATGAGGAGTTCGATACATTCCTGGAAATTGCTTCCAGAGAAGATATCCGCTTTATTGTATCGAATACGACCGAAGCAGGAATCGTTCTGGATGAAAAGGATTCTTTCGATGCAAATCCTCCCCGGAGCTTTCCCGGAAAACTCACCCGATTCTTATGGGAACGGTATAAACGGATGGAGGGGAGAACTGATAAAGGGTTCATCATCCTTCCCTGTGAACTGATCGATAGGAACGGTGATACGCTAAAACAGATTGTATGTACCCTGGCGGAACGCTGGACAGAGGATCCCGAGTTTCTTTCCTGGATAGAGAAGGCCAACACCTTCTACAACACCCTCGTCGACGGAATCATGACAGGGTATCCAAAGGATGAAATTCATGCATTGCAGAAGAAGCTTGGGTATCAGGATGATCTGTTCGATACGGGAGAACTCTTTCACCTATGGGTGATCGAAGGGCCTTCCACCATTCGGGCAGAGTTCCCTCTGGATCAAGCAGGGATGAATGTAGTAT
>JAGODW010000206.1 GCA_017998025.1 Spirochaetales bacterium | reverse complement strand
TTTTATGCGATGTCCCCATTGTGGAAAACTGGAAGATAAAGTGCTGGAATCTCGTTCTATCGCAGGAGGAGAAAGTATACGAAGACGGCGAGAATGCCTTTTCTGCGGATATCGCTTTACCTCCTATGAAAGGATCGAGGAAAAGCAGTTGATGGTGATAAAATCCGACGGAAGGCGAGAACCTTTTGACAGGAGAAAGGTGGAGCGGGGAATCCAGCGAGCTTGTGAGAAGCGAAATATCTCCCAAAACACGATCGAAGAGCTGATTAATGAGATCGAGGATCAAGCAGCTATGACAGGAAAATCGACCCATGAAGTCCCCTCACGGGAAATCGGCGAGCTGGTGCTGAGCAGACTCCATGCGCTGGATAAGGTTGCCTATATTCGATTCGCTTCAGTCTATAGAAAATTCACGGATGTAGAGGAGTTTGTCCGGGAAATCGAATCTCTGGATACACACGCTGCCGGGATAGAATTTTCAGAACAGGAGGAGACATGAGTGTACAGTGGTTGAAATCCCTCAATATAATAAAAGAGGATCTATCCGCTTCCGGAGTACGTTTTGTGGTAAAAAGGAACGGAACTGTAGAAAAGTACAATCGAGAGAAAATCTTGAATGCCATTCACAAGGCGATCCGGGCTGTACGTTCCGGGGAAGACCTGGAACTGGCTGACAGGCTTACAACGCAGGTGGAAGAGAAACTTCGGGAATTCCTTAAAGGAAGGCATCCCAATTCAGCCCCGGCGATTGAAGAGATCCAGGATATTGTAGAAACGGTTCTGATCGAATCCCGTCAGGTGGACATAGCCAAGGCCTATATTCTCTATCGGGCGAGGCATGAGGCGATGCGGGATACCCAGAAGTTGATGCTGGATATCAATAGCACGATGGACGGCTATCTGAACCAGTCGGACTGGAGGGTGAATGAGAATGCAAATGTAAATTTTTCACTGGGAGGGCTCATTCTCCATAACTCCGGCACAATCACAGCCAATTACTGGTTAAAGAACATCTATCCCGAACCTATTGCCGAAGCCCATCGAAATGCCGATTTCCACATCCATGACCTCTCTATGTTTTCCGGGTACTGTGCGGGCTGGTCGTTACGTCAGCTCATAGAAGAAGGACTGGGAGGTGTGCCCGACAAAATAACTTCCAGGCCCGCCCGGCACCTATCCACCCTGATTCAGCAGATAGTAAACTTTCTGGGGATCATGCAGAACGAATGGGCGGGAGCTCAGGCATTCTCCAGTTTCGACACCTACCTGGCTCCCTTTGTCAAGGCAGACCAGCTCTCGGAGGAAGAGGTCACCCAGTGCATCCAGAGTTTTATTTTCGGAGTAAATACCCCTTCCCGATGGGGGAGTCAGGCGCCCTTTACCAACATTACTCTCGATTGGACGGTACCAGAGGATCTTGCCGACAAACCCGCTATTATAGGAGGGAAACCTGCAGCTTTTACCTATGGGGAATGTAAAGCTGAGATGGACAGGATCAACCGGGCCTTTATCAAGCTTATGCTTCAAGGGGATGCGAACGGCCGGGGATTCCAGTACCCGATTCCTACGTACAATATTACCTCAACCTTCGATTGGGAAAGTGAAAACTCCCGTCTCCTGTTCGAGATGACTTCCAAATACGGAACTCCATACTTTCAGAACTTTATTAACTCAGACCTTCGGCCCGGGGATGTACGTTCCATGTGCTGTCGTCTCCAGCTGGATAAACGGGAACTCCGCAAGCGGGGAGGAGGCCTCTTTGGTTCGGATGAGCTTACCGGTTCCATCGGAGTGGTTACGATCAACCTTCCCAGGATAGGGTATCTGGCTGATTCACGGCTCGATTTTTTCAGCCGGCTGGATCATTTAATGGACCTGGCGGCGGAATCGCTCGTAATCAAGCGGAAAGTGATCAGCCGTCTCCTGGAGGCAGGCCTTTTCCCCTATACCCGGAGGTATCTGAAAACCCTCGACAACCACTTTTCCACCATTGGAATCTGCGGGATGAATGAATGCCTGTTGAATTTCCTGGGAAAGGATTTGCTTTCAGAGGAAGGCAAACAGTTTGCCCTGGAAATACTGGACCATATGCGGGAACGTCTCGTTCTGTATCAGAGTGACACAGGCAATCTCTTTAACCTGGAGGCTACTCCTGCGGAAAGCACCTCCTACCGGCTGGCCAAACACGATAAAGAACAGTACGTTGATATACTCACCGCGGGAGAAACAGAACCTTACTATACGAATTCTACTCAGCTACCGGTGAACGCTACCCTGGATATTTTTGATGCCCTCGACCATCAGGAGGAACTTCAGAGAAAGTACACAGGAGGAACCGTATTTCATGCGTTCATCGGAGAAACCATCGAAGACTGGAGAACCTGTAGAAACCTGGTACGGGCAATTGCAGAAAATTACCACATCCCCTATTTTACCATCACGCCTACGTTCTCCATCTGCCCTGTGCATGGATATCTTGCCGGGGAACATTTTACCTGTCCCCAATGCGAAATAGAACAGAAAGAAGCAATCCGAAGAAAAATACGAGACCTGGAAAAAGAACGAGAACTAGTTCTGATGAAGGAGTAAACAGATGAAAACGATTGAAGAGATTGATGCCGAACTGGCGAAACTGCGGCTACAGCTTGAGGAAATTCACGGTACCGAGTGTGAGGTGTATACCCGGATCGTAGGGTACTATCGTTCCCTCCGAAACTGGAACAAGGGGAAAAAAGAAGAATACAGGGAACGGATTCTGTTCCATATCCCGGAAGACGATCACGCAGCGCAACCAGGCAAGGCTCAGCCGGACACCGATGAAATCGCAGAGTATCGATACTTCTTTCGAAAAACTTGTCCCCGGTGCCCATCTGTAAAAGAGTATGTCTCTACCCTACCCCTTACGGGCGAATCAGTAGACGTAGATACGGAAGAAGGGATGAATGAGGCTCAATCGCTTAACATTCTTTCTACGCCGACCGTTGTTTTTTTCGATCGGAACGGTCGGCCGATCCATGAAGCTCACTCAGTGGAACAGCTGGAAAATTTGCGTCCTATGCTGGAAATACAGGAAAATTAAGCATGTGAAGCGTACCTTTGGCCTTCAAAAAACGAGTTTGATAGACTACCCCGGAAAAGTGGCCTGTGTTCTTTTTTCCCGGGGTTGCAACCTCCGTTGCCCTTACTGCCACAATCCGGAACTGGTAGAGGGCCCTGAACCGGAGGGGATGGAGAGCTGGGAGGAAATCCTTCGATTCCTATCAAAACGAAAAAATGTCCTTGAAGGAGTCTGTATCTCGGGAGGCGAACCTCTCCTAATTAAGGAGTTGCCGGATCTTATACAGGAGATCCACTCTCTCCAATACTTCGTAAAAGTGGACACAAACGGCACAAATCCTCAGGGGCTCGAGAAGCTGGAAGCGGACTTCGTGGCGATGGATTTTAAAACATCCCCAGAAAAATATTCTTTAGTGGGAGGGTCTCCAGAAACCGCTAAAGCCGTATCCGAATCTGCCCGGATCCTTATCAAGCGAAAGGTCCCCCACGAGTTCCGTATTACCGTAGCACCCGAGATCTTTGAAGAATCGGACGCGCCGACAATCGCTCGAATTCTCAAAGGAACTGAAAACGTAATTTTAACCGGGGTACGACTTTCCAGCGTACTGGATCCAGCGTACGGGAGCCGGGTATCTCCCTACCCCCTGGAGTATCTTCAGAAGATCAGATCTATCTTTCTATCAGAAGGAGTCCCCTGTAGAATACGGGGCGATTTAGCTGTATGATAGTAGTGGCGAAGGGACTTGAACCCCTGACCAAGCGGATATGAGCCGCTTGCTCTACCGACTGAGCTACGCCACCTTGATTGAAGCAGAAACGACTATACCAACACCCCCCTGTTCTGTCAAGGGTTCACAGAAAAGCAGGGGGAAATCGAGGATGCGGATGAAACACACCTGTAAGCTTACGGTACGTACCTATGAATGTGATGGATACAATCATGTAAATAACGCTGTCTATTTAAACTACCTGGAATACGGCAGGATGGAGTTTTTGAAGGATGCAGGATTAGACTATAAAGCCTTTCTTCAGGCAGGCCTGGCTCTGGTAGTAGCCCGGATCTGTATTACCTATAAGACTCCGGCCGTCTATGGGGATGAACTCATCATTGAAACGGAATCCATTCGATTCAGGAAATCGTTCGGAGTATTCCA
>JAGODW010000205.1 GCA_017998025.1 Spirochaetales bacterium | reverse complement strand
ACCTGGCCGGAGAAGTAGTAGGGGTGAACACCTGGATCACCTCTCCAACCGGCGGAAGTATTGGGTTAGGATTTGCAATTCCAATCAATAACGTTAAAAAGACCTTCGAGGAGCTGATCTCAAAAGGTACGGTCCAGTATGGTTGGCTTGGAGTAAGTATTGCAGGAGTAGGAAAGGAGATCGCACAGGAAATGGGGCTGCCTTCTACCCAGGGGGCATTTGTGTACCATGTGTTTAAAGGTTCTCCTGCAGATTTGGGCGGAATCCTTCCGGGAGATTTTATTACAGGCCTGAACGGAAAAACAGTAAAATCTTCCGATGAACTGGTTCTTATCGTAGGAGATCTCCCTATTGGGAAAAAAGCGGAATTTAACCTGATCCGCCAGGGCAAACCCATGCAAATCTCCGTGGTAATAACCACCCGGGGAACGCAACAAACAATATCCGAGCAAAGTCGGAATCTCTGGCCTGGATTTACCGTACTTCCCCTTACGGATGAAATACGAAAAGAATTGGATATTAAGGAAAGAATGGGAGTGCTGGTACAGGCAGTTGAACCCCGAACACCCGGAGCCCTGGCAGGATTAAAGAGCGGCGACATTATCGTAGAAATGAATGGAGTTACAATCACAAACCTGCTGCAGTTCTACAACCAGCTGAACGATTTAACCCGGGAAAAGATCGATTTCGTGTATGAACGGGAAGGGGTACGGATGAGCATCGGAATTTTCCGATAAAAGATAGGAATACCCATGCACAAAGAGTTTCTGCCGTTTAGCACTGTTCGAAACAATGCGTTAAAATTAGCGTATCAGATTCATACATCCGGTTTTGTCCCGGATGTGATCTACGTGAGTCTGCGGGGCGGAGCCTATTTAGGCAATATTATCAGTGAATACTTTAAGGTAGTCCGCCGCGGACAACGGCCTGTATATTATGCTGCCGTTGTAGCACGATCGTATGTAGGGATCAATGCCCAGGAAAAGATAATGGTAGACGGATGGACGTACAATCCCAATTACCTCCGCCATGGAGACCGGATACTTTTGGTAGATGATATTTTTGATTCAGGTAATACCATTAACCATCTTGTGCAGATCATTCTACGGAAGGGCATTCCCAGGCAGGATGTGAAAGTAGCTGTTCATGATTATAAAGTCCGGACATTCCAGCAGAAAGTACACCCTGTACAGCCAGATTTTTACTGCCGAAAATTAGTAGTGAACACTCCGGAGGATGATATCTGGATTCACTATCTCAGCCATGAACTGGTAGGCCTGACAGAAGAAGAGATACACACCTACTATACAAAGGATGATCCAGAATTGAAGGACGTGTTTAACGAGATGGACCTTTCCTGATTTAGAGAAGGGGGAGCCTATGCGTCTATCCGCAGTTGGATATGGGATTCTATTTTCTCTGGGAATATCAGCCTGGGTTTCTGCTCAAGAAAACAGCGCTCTCTCTCTCTCGTATGTTCCAGGAGAGTATAGAACCGATATCTCTTTGTCAGTCACCTATACGTCTCCAGAGACAACGCTTCTGTATCGATTTGCCGAATCTGAAGATCCCGAGTTTACCACCTATCGAATACCGGTTGTTCTTTCAGCCCTCGAAGGGGAAGAACGAACCTACGAAATTCTGTACCGGATAGAGAACAGGGGAGATACAGTAGAAGAAGGAAAGGTCCTTTACCGTATTGATAAGAGAGCCCCTCTTTCGCCTATTCCTTCCCTTGAATCCGGAGAGTATAGAGGCCCCCAGAACTTACGGTTCCTGACCGATTCAAACACGGGAGTATTTTTTGCTCTTAGTAGGGGAGAAAAACCTGAATTCAGCCGGTGGAACGGAGAACCTCTTCTCCTGACCCCTGCTCCTATTCCCGGGCTGTTGACGCTTCTGTACTATGCCCGGGATTCTGCAGGAAACACCAGCTGTGTGAACTCACAGGTATACCATCTATATCCCGAAAATCCTGCAGGAGATTCATATTGGATCGTTCGAAGCCCTGTAGAAGGGACCTTCCTTAATCCTCAGGTACTCTATATAGAACATCGGGGGTACGAATGGATCCGGTACCGCCTGAATGATGCTTCTCCCTGGCAAACGTATGAAAAGCCAGTGTTACTACAGGACCCCGGTGTATATCGGATAGAAATTACTGCCAAAAAAAAGTATGGGGAAATTATTGAGCGGAAAGTAATCTCCTTTCAGCAGGAGAAGGGTACCAGTTCTTTACCAGAGAATGGGTTCTTCCGGCTAGAAGAGGAAGCAACAGTGCCTTTGAAGAAGGGGATGTATCGGTACAACCTGGAAGATCGCCCGGTGGAACCCTATGATCCTATTTCTCCAGAACGATTCCTCCTGTATCCTACGACAGGGCATAACCGGGTTCTCATAGTGCGGTTAAAAGATATTTCCGAATCCGAGAAGGGAGAGTATCGGTACGTAATAGATCTACGGGGGCAGTCTCCGGGTGATGTTGAGATTCTATTTGATGAAAAAACGATCTATCGGACTCCCCCTTTGATCCGCTTAAAGGCAAGACCCGGCACAGAGATCTGGTATTCGTTAGACGGGAGTCTGCCTACAAAAAGTTCTTCTATGTATACAGACCCTTTTCAGGTTCTGTTACCCGAGCAATCCGAAGGATTTATTACCATCCGCGCACGAACCCGGGAAGGTCAACAATGGGGGCCGGTTTCAGAAAAATATCTCGAGTACGATACTCTCTCTCCTCCCACTCCTTCTCCCCGGGTAGAGCGGGAAATTTCCTCAGGTAATAGCCTGCTGGTGCTTCCTGCTCTGGTAGATGGAACCGGAGTTTACGAGATAGCCTGGGGAGGAAAAGACCCCGACTCGTTCTCTGAAACCTCCCCCGTACTGCAGGAAAGAACATTGATCCGCTCTCCCTATGGATATACGGGGATTGCCCGGCTACGAATCGGCTACCGAGATAGGGCTGGGAACATCACCCCCTATCCGGAAATCTTATCGGTTCGGTTTGATCGGACTCCGCCTCCTGCACCAGAAATTACGGTAAAAGAGGGAACCGTCCATCTTTCGGGGAAAGGAACTCTACTGTTTCGAATCAGAGAAACAGGGGCTCCTACAGGCGAAAAAATGCCTGAAACATTTAGCGTCTACCAGGAACCTGTTAATCTACCAGCCCCGGATGGGTATAAGGCAGATTATGTGATAGAAGCCTATGCCGTTGATCCTGCAGGAAACCAGAGTGTGTTTGCCTCTCCTTACCGGGTTACGATCGACCGGAGATCTCCTCCTCCCTTCCGTGCTCCGATGCCAAAACAAGAAGCGATTCCGGTTACAAACAAGGAGTATGTTCTTTCCTTACCATCATCTAAAGGGGATCTCGAAATATTTTATACCTTTACGGAAAATGGTACAGAACCTTCAGAACCAACGGAAGAATCCCTCCGAGGAAGAGATAGGCTTACGTTCCCTGGACGACCCGGTGAGCGGATTCCCTACCGGGTGAAAGTCTGGACACGGTACAAAAATTCTAAAGAAAGAGGACAGATTAGTTCGTTTCAATTTATTGTAGATCGAGAGCCTCCTGAGCTGCCTGGAGTAGAAGGAGTTACTCCGGGGATTCGAAACCAGGGAGCCTTGATACGGTTTGTTCCCCGGGACCCTTCCGATGTAGTTCAGTACCGAATTGTGCAAGCTCCACAGAGAGGAGAAACCTCCTGGGAACCGTACCAATCCCCGATTCTGCTTGACGCGGAAGAAGGTTCGGTTCATACCTATGTTTTGTACTATAAAGTTGAGGATGATGCAGGAAATTCTGCTGAGGGAGCCTCTCCTATTCAAATCGTGATCGACAAACAGGCACCCTCTCCACCTGTAGCACAAGTACAGCCTCCCCCGGAAACAGTCCTTGTTTTGAAATCTTCTGAGGGAACTCTATACTATGAGATTACCTACGACGGTACTCTCCCCCGGGTGCCGGATGAAAGCTCTTCTCTGTACCGGAGATCGATTCCGCTCGCATCCAAAGAATTGAAGGTAGTGAACATTGCTTCACGATGCCGGGATGAAGCGGGAAACTGGAGTGCGGTGACGTATTCCCTGGATTTTTTAAGTGGGTCTAAAGAACTGCTCTATCCTCCAGCCGTTCGGCAGGTTTCTTTTAGATACGCTACGGTACTTTCCTGGACAGATGCAGGAGAAACAGTTCTGGAACGGATCGATCCTGATC
>JAGODW010000204.1 GCA_017998025.1 Spirochaetales bacterium | reverse complement strand
AAGACTGTTACACTCCTTTCTCGAGATACATCCAAACCCGGACACCCTTATCCTTGGAATCGTTTCCGGAAAAAAGTACGACGAGATTGCTCAGATTCTCTGTCCTTCGTTCCGCTCTGTGATCATAACCACTCCGGGGACCTTTAAACCGAGCGATCCCGGTTCTCTCACTACCTGCTGTTTGCGGTATAATCCCACAACCCATCTAATAGCCGATCCGGTTGAAGCCCTTCAATTCGCGCTTTCCTCTCAACCCAGCTCGGATGCACCTATTTTGATCACCGGATCTTTCTATCTGGCTGGCGAGATACTGAAAAATTTTTCTTCTCCCCATACTTTCCAAATTCGCCCGGTACGGGTATGATATGAATTATGAAACAGTATTTGAACGGTTCTCTGGTAGTGACCAGCGGTGATATCACTACCATGGAAACAGATGCTATTGTAAACGCTGCCAATTCCAGTTTAATGGGCGGAGGAGGAGTGGATGGAGCAATTCATCGAGCAGGGGGACCTGATATCCTGGAAGAGTGCCGTAAGATCCGGCAGACCCAGTATCCCGACGGGCTTCCTACCGGTAAAGCAGTTGCCACCCGCGGCGGCCGTTTAAAAGCCCGGTACGTAATCCACACGGTAGGGCCGGTCTGGCACGGGGGGAATTACGGAGAAGACAAACTTCTGGAAGATGCTTATTTGAATTCTTTAAAACTGGCGGAATCCCTCGGGGTAAAGACCCTAGCCTTTCCTGCAATCTCTACCGGAATTTATGGATTCCCTAAGGAACGAGCTGCTGGGATTGTAGCCCGCCTGATGAAATCATACTTTTCCGGGCCGCGGCCCATACAAACGGTTTACCTTGTGTTCTTTTCCCCTTCGGATGCAGACTCTTTTAGCCGGATTGCCGATCAGATTCTATCTACCTGATCTTTTTCCCAGAGAAACGTACCGCAGTATGTCCCTCAATTGGAAAGAAATAGATAAGATCCTGGAAGAACTTCCCCTTGCTGGAAGCAGGATACAAGAGATACGTCAACCGGACTATAAGAGCCTGGTGCTAGAGCTTTTTCATCCCTCAGGTCCCTGGAAATTTTATGTAAACCTTTTTGCCCAGCATTGCCGAATCCATCGATTAACAAAAAAACCTTCCAGTTCCTCGGTTCCCCAGCGGTTCCTTGAACTTCTAAGATCCCGCATACGGGGGGGAAAAATCATCGAAGCCGGGCAGCCCGGGCACGACCGAATTGTCAGGATTGTAGTTCAACGAGGGGAGGATAGGCTTATTCTCTGGATACGCGTCTGGGGGCCTGCTTCAAATATAATTCTTACCTATGAAGACGGGAGTGTCCTGGATGCTTTTTATCGAAGGCCCAAAAGAGACGAGGTAAGTGGCGGAACGTACCTTCCCCTTTCTACACAGGAAAGAGTACCCGATGACAGCTACGAAATCCGTCCCTATCCTCAGGAACTCAGCTTTAATGCATTCATTGAATCCTATTACCGTTCCCTTGAGGAGGAAACGGCTCAACATAGATTAAAAGAAGAACTGCTGAAACAGCTGGAAATTCAGGAAACAAAACTGTACACACGGTTGAAAACACTAACCGAGCGAAAGGAAGACTATCGGAACTTCGATCTCTATAAAACACAGGGGGATCTGATCCTCTCCCATCTTCATGAACTTCATAAAGGAGATACTCTTTTAACTGTTCCAGATTCTGCAACAGAAACAGTTACAGCCATTCCCCTTTCCCCTACCCTTTCCCCCTATGAAAATGCAGAAGGGTACTATAAAAAATATAAAAAAGCCAAATCCGGCTTGCATATACTGGAAGAAGAGATTTCTCTCATCAATACAAAGATCAATCATATCCGATTGGTGCGGGAACAGGCACGTCAGACAGAAGATACAGAGGTACTAAAATCCCTTCTAGGCAAACCTTCTACAGCAAAAAAACAGAAAAAGGAGATTTCTTCACCCGGACTTTCCTTTACATCACAGGGATTCACCATTCTGGTAGGACGAACGGCACTGGAGAACGATGAATTGCTCCGCCATTACGTAAAAGGGAACGATCTCTGGCTTCATACCCGGGATTATCCTGGTGCATATGTTTTTATTAAGGGGAAACCAGCAAAATCTATTCCGCTCGATACACTGTTGGATGCGGGAAACCTTGCTGTGTTCTATAGTAAAGCCCGTGAATCGGGTACCGCTGATGTTTACTATACCCAGGTAAAGTATCTCCGACGGGCTAAAGGAGAAAAAGTAGGAACCGTACTTCCTACTCAGGAAAAAAATCTAACCATTCGGCTGGATGAACAACGGCTCCGCCGTATTCAAGAAGAGGCAGAATCTTAAAGGTTTATCGGCTTCTGGAAGCTATTGCAAAATAGTGGATTCAGATAAAACAGTTGAAAGGATGGAGAATTTTATAGATACTTGGGGTATGTCGTCAACTCTAGAAGGACCTATTCGAGAGCCGATCGTAGAAGGACTCTTCTATCCTGATGATCCTAACCTATTAAAAGAAGAGCTTATTCGGCTTACGACTTCACTAAAAGATCTGCCTGGAAATGCACGGGCGATTCTTTCTCCTCATGCTTCCTACGAAAAGTGTGGTATGCTTATTGCAAAGGCCTTTCATGCTGCTGAGAAACGAACCGTAGATAAGGTCATACTCATTGGCCCGGTCCATCGGGAAGAGGAAGATGAAATTCTTCTCCCTGAATCCGTTCAATTCCGCACTCCGCTCGGATGTCTTCCGGTAGACCTTGAGGGAGTGGAAGCCTTGTATTCCAGTGGCACTCGGTTTATCCGGAATGATATTCCTCACTTAGAAGAACACTGTCTTGAAGTTCAATTACCCTTTATCCATTATTTTTTCCCGAAAGCGAAAATTATTCCAATTCTATTGGGGAAAACATCGATACGAACGGTTCGTCTTCTATCCCATGCTTTACAGAGTGTCTTTTCCCCAGAGTGGGACCACACCTTACTGGTGATCTCCTCCAATGCTTCCTGGATGACCCTTCGTGATGAAGCTGAAAGGGACGCCTCCCACCTTCTTGAGCTGATTCAGGCACGTGATTGGAAATCCCTCGTGGAAGAACATGCAGCAGGCCGGTTAGGAGCTTGTGGAATCGGAGGAATCGCTGCCGTTCTGGAGATGTTTGGCTCCTCTGTGACGGTTTCTACTGTTGATAGAATATTTGTTACCGGAGAAAATGAAGGGAAAGGGATCGTCTACCTTTCCCTCTCTTTCCAGGTTGCCTAGGAGAATGCCTATGAATATAGAGCTTACGGAAGAGGAAAAAAACCTCTTACTTCACGTTGCACGCGAAGCAGTAACAAGTCGACTGTTGGGAACTCCCCTTAAACTCCCACCCGATACAGGAAACCTCCAGGCCCAAGCGGGTGTGTTTGTGACCCTAACAACTAAAGCTGGTAAACTCCGTGGATGCATCGGTCAGCTGGTAGGGCGTAACAATCTCGTAGAAACCATAGCGGAAGTTGCCTGTTCCAGTGCTTTTCAAGATCCCCGATTCACTCCTGTTCGAAAGGAAGAACTGGATACCCTCGTATTCGAAATATCCATTCTCTCCCCCTTTCGCCCCGCTACGCCAGAGGAGGTTGTTCCCGGAACTCATGGGATCTACCTGAGAAGGGGATATCGTTCCGGCTTACTCCTTCCTCAGGTAGCAACAGAACAGGGATGGAATCGTATCGAGTTTCTCGAACATGGTTGCTTAAAAGCAGGCCTTTCGGGTGGCTGCTGGGAAGATCCTGGTACAGAACTCTTCATCTTCACCGCTTTGGTATTCCACGAACCGCATGAAAGATCCTAAATACACTCGTGAAATCGAAGTTGGCGGCCGGAAATATCTTGGAATTTGTGTTGCATCCGGGAGGGGAGTTCAGACCTTTGTTCGAATGTTTTCTTTATCGGAGCGAACTGGATTCATTGTCGGAGAAACGGGTATGGATCCCTGGACGATTCAAGGATTTTCCGAAGTAGAAACCTCTCTCTATCTATACGGACCTCTAGTGGGAGAAATCCCAGAATCCTTTTTATACCTACTGGAGACTTCCGTTACATCCACCCTGCCTCCGAAGTTTGTACTCTTTACCCGACGCCTCGCAGCCTATTTTAAAGAGGGTCACACATACGAAAAGCTCTACCCGCAAGGAATTTTTTTCTTTTCTGATGGCCGAACCCTCTTCCTCCC
>JAGODW010000203.1 GCA_017998025.1 Spirochaetales bacterium | reverse complement strand
ATCCGGGATGGAACATTTTGCGATAGTATGGCTTGAACCACAGGCTGAAAAGGAGGAACTACCCTTCCTGCTAAGGCATCGATCACCCGTGTACCGAATAGGAGAAAGATACTCATTGCCGATACCGGGTGCCCGGGAAGACCCATCACCGGCTTCCCCTGACAGATCGAAAAAAGAGTGGGTTTCCCTGGCTGTATCGCTATCCCTTCTACTAGAAGGGGCGCTCCGGTAAGCTCGCCCAGAACCTGGACCGTGAAATCCCTCGTTCCTACGGAGCTGCCTCCCGATAGCACTACAAAATCTGTCTGTTCCAATAGTTCCTCTACCCGTTTCCGAAATATTTCCGGCTCATCCGGCGAAATTCCCCCGAAAAGTACCTCCGCCCCCTTTTTTCTGCACAATTCTCCTATAATAGGCGCATTACAGTCCCTCACTTTACCTGAGGGAAGTGATTCCGTTTCGTAGGGGACGAGCTCATTCCCCGAAGATAGGATTCCCACTATCGGCCTTTTTGTAACAGCCAATTCGCGAATTCCTGCTGCAGCCAGGGCTCCTATATCCTGAGCCCGCAACAACCTTCCTTTTTCAACAATTTCTTCACCTTTCTGAAAATCTTCTCCCCTGCGGATCACGTTTTCTCCCGGAGCCACCGGCTTATGCACGGTAACCAGATCCTCCATTATTTCACAATGTTCCAGCATAGCTACAGCATCTGCGCCTGGCGGAAGCATACCGCCGGTAGGTATATAGGCACAGCTATCCTTTTCCAGAGGCAAGGCCTGTACTCCCATCTCGATTTCCCCTGTTACCGTAAGCAGAGCTGGTGCCGAATCGGACGCTCCATAGGTATCCTTACTCCGAACCGCATATCCATCCACGGTGGAACGATCAAAGGCTGGCAAATCTTCGGTAGAATATATAGTTTCCGCACAGATCCTTCCTCCGGCTTCTCCCAGAGGAATTCTCTCGGCTGATAGGGGACTCACCCGGGATTGGATGATCTGTATGACTTCCTCAGGGCTTGATACATTGTAGAAGCGCATTTTTATTCTAAAGTACCCGGATTCATGCAGATAGAGCAAGCAGGATTTTGAAGAGGTTCCATTTGATCGAACCGGCCTTCAAGAGCATCGTACACCAGTACCCGTCCCCTCAAAGATGCTCCAATATCCAGGAGAAACTTGAGAGCTTCCATCGCCTGGAGGCTTCCGATAACTCCCGCTAGCGCACCCAGAAGGGCAACTGGCTCATCCTTCTGATCCCGACCCTTCCCAAAGATGCACTCGTAACAGGGCCCATACGGCGGTTGAAATAGGGTGACCATCCCAACAAATCCTTTCACCGCTCCTTCTATCCACGGAATGTTCCACCGATAACATTCGGTATTGATGATCCTTCGGGATTCCACGTTGTCCACCGCTGCAATTACAAGGTCATACCCGGGTAAAATCCTGGGGGCAGAAATTTCATCTAACTTTTCATCATATACTTCGTAGGTGAGTGTTGAGTTTAAAGAACGCAATTTTTCTACTGCCGAAGATGTCTTAGGTCGGCCCAGATCCTTCTCGCTGTGGAGGATTTGACGCTGCAGGTTGGTAATCTCTACTGTATCGTGATCGAGTATGCCTAATCGCCCCACCCCTGCCGCAGCCAGATAATAGAGGACAGGAGAGCCCAGCCCTCCTGTCCCTACGACCAGAACCCGGGCGGCAGACAATTTTTTCTGCCCTTCTTCTCCAACCTCAGGTAAAATTACCTGCCGAAAGTACCGGGTCGAGTTTTCGTAAATTTCATCTTGCTTCACGAGAACCCTCTCCTAACCGCCGTCAATTACGGGAAACAGGGAAACCGTATCACCTGGCACAATTTCGGTATCCGGCTTCACCTGTTTCCCATTCCGTACAACCACGGCTATCTCTTCCTCGGGGATACCCAGTTGGGGGAGTAATGCCGATAGTTTCTGCGGTTTAGAGAGTGCAAGGGTAATCTCTGGCTTCTTTGCCCAATGCAAGAGGGAGGCATAAATTTTGAAAGTAACTTCCCCGGGTTGATCCATTCCTCAAGACCTATTTCTGATTTTCTAGCACTACCGTTTTAATATTGGTAAACTCCCGCACTCCAAAGTAGGAAAGTTCTCTTCCTATTCCGGACATCTTTGTACCCCCGAAGGGTAACCTCGGATCCGAACGGACAATCTGATTTACCCCTACAAACCCTGCCCGAATTCTTCGGGCTAATCGTTCTCCCCGTTCTACGTCTCCCGTCCATACTGTTGCACCTAATCCAAACTCTGTATCGTTTGCCAGCTCCAGCAATTCTTTTTCATTGGATATACGGAAAATCGGGGCGATCGGGCCAAAGGTTTCTTCCCGGGCAACCCGCATGTCCCGATTTGCATACCGTATCACCACAGGACGAAAAAAAGCCCCTCTTTCCGGTATAGGAGGGCCTTCTATGATTTCTGCACCTTTCGCCCGGGCATCCTCCACCTGTTGACGGAGCTCCTCTATTCCTTTTCGTGAGTATAGCGGCCCCATCCCGGTATTTTCATCCATAGGGTCTCCGATCCTGTACTGATTCATTTCCTGTATAAAGGCTTCAGAAAATTTCTCTGCGATGGAATCCATTACAAGAAACCGCTTGGCAGCAACACAACTCTGCCCACAGTTTACGAACCGGGTTTGCGCTGCGATCTTCGCTACGGTTTCTACATTTGCATCCTCCAGCACGATAAAGGGATCCGATCCTCCCAGCTCCAGGACAACCTTTTTGATCCGTGAACCGGCTGCGGACGCAACCTGAGAGCCGGCCTCAAAACTCCCGGTCAACGAAACCCCATTTACAATATCCTCTCGAATCAGATCGGTCGCTGTTGAAGCGTCTATTAAAAGCGTCTGAAATACCCCCTCCGGAAAACCGGCTTCCCGAAAGGATTCTTCGATTGCAAGCCCGCACAAGGGAACATTCGAGGCAGGCTTAAGAACAACGACGTTTCCTGCCAATAAGGTAGGGATGGCAAATCGAAACGTCTGGATAATAGGATAGTTCCAGGGCATGATCCCAAGGATGATCCCCAGAGGCTGAAAGGCGACATAACTCTTTTTAAGATTCGTACTCACTATCTCATTCTTCATGAGCTCTTCCGCATGGTCTGCAAAATAGGTACAGATGTTCATGCATCGCTCAATCTCAGTCAAAGCCTGACTAATCGGTTTTCCCATTTCCTGGGTAATCTTTTCTGCAATATTCCTCTTTTTCTTACCCAGAACGTCCGAAAGCTTCCGGAAAAAACTCCCCCTCGATGAAGGGGAAAGCTCTTCCCAATCTGAGAAAGCAGAACGAGATTTCTTGATTCTTTCAAGGGCTTTGCTTTTAGAAAAATAATCAAACTCTGCATTTAGTTTTTCTGTAAACGGATTGATCGATTGGATCCTTTTCATCCTTTGCCTCCAAAAGAGTATTTTGAAGGCAGAAAACCAATTTTTTCTGCCTTTCCAATAGGGAGGCATGCCCGTTTCCAGACATACCCTAACGGTGCAGGTCCATACCTTACAGGCTACAGGCACCTGCACTCGGCATTTGTGTTACCAAGGGGTGTTTGTGCTTCGCGTATCCTCCTGGCTATCCGGCTGTAAACTGGATCGGTTTCCCTGTTGCTCCGGATTCCTCAATGGCCAGGGTGGCTTCCAGGGTTCTCTTCGCATCTTCCCCGCTGCAACGGGGTTCTTCGATCCCCTGAATGATTTTTCCAAAATGTTTTAACTGTTTCTCATAGGGGTTTTCCGGAGGAACCTTTATCCCTTTCCGAACGATCGGATCATGCCATCCTTCTTTCCCCGGGTGTTCATAATAGAGCAGTTCCATACCCGGAAATTTGAGGGTCTTTTCTTTTCCAAAGAATAGATAGCAGTTCTGCGGGTAATGGAAAAAGAAATCGTTCTCCCCTGTATTTGCTTCGTATCCGATATCACTGGGCGCACTATCGGTAAACAGGATCGTAGCTATACGATCTCCTTCCAGCCGAATTACCACGCCCAGTGTATCTTCAACTTCAAACCTGCGGCCTGCATGGCTTACTTCGGCATATACGGACTTTATTTCTCCACATACATACCGCAACATATCAATCTCATGGATCAGGTTTATCCGGATAGGCCCCCCACCTCTCTTTGCCCGCCAGGAAAAAGGCCCCTGAAAATAATCCTCCGGCTTATTTAAAGCCCAGAGGATACTTACCG
>JAGODW010000202.1 GCA_017998025.1 Spirochaetales bacterium | reverse complement strand
AAATTCTAAGCTATTTAAAGAAGATGCGGTGACCGGCGAAGCAAACGTCCATACCAGTTCCGGCAGCCAGACAACCAAGAAAAGCGCAGAAACAGAAAAAACAGAATAATTCAATCGGCGGTTTCTTAGAAAAGAAACCGCCGGTCTCCTTTCAGGCCCAGGAGGCAGTATGAACATCCAATGGGATAAAAAGAAATTAGAAATTGGCATCATTGAACCAGAGTACATTGACTTTCTAAAACATGAATTTTTAAATGATATACTGGAATCAAAAGAGCAGAAGTCTGTCAATGCGCTTGTTGCCTATGCAGGGTTCCTGAACAGCATCAAAATTAATCCCGACAACTATCCCTTATTTATCGATATCTTATCCACGAATAACGCTGCTGCCATAGATGTCCTTCTGGAGGGATATACACCTGAGAATTTGCTTGACGTAGTAGTTCCTAATCACTTTATCGTAAAGACTTTTTTTGATTTTTTAAACAACCACAAGAAAAATGAAATATACGAGAAAACACTGGAGGTAATCATTGGATTCCTCTCCAAAGTATATCGTTCTGTAGAAGAAGGATATCAGTTATATCAACCCACTATTACCGATGTAAATGCTCTCGGAAAATTCCTGGATGAAACGAAAGATCAAGATGATCCTTTGAACCGTTCCATTTTAGATGTGCTCTATTATTTCTCGCAGCTCGACAAAGCCCATGAAACCGAACAAAATAAATTGGATATTTCAAGGCAAAGTTCAAATATTCGGTCTGATTTCTTTGATAACTCACGATCCCTCCTTAACTCTTTAACGGAAGTTACGCTTCAGATGGCGGAGAATGTTTCTTTTGGCCCTCCCCCTGAGTACTTCTATGGGAAAAAGCCCGGCTAAAAACACATAAGCCTCATTTAGAAAGTATTCTTTCGTTTAGGTAAAAAGCTACCCATTTATTTGAATTTGTTGTAAATATCTGTGAATGCTTTCCCCATACTCGAGTATTTTTCATCCTCGTGATGAGGCCGGTGAAGAGGGAACTTTCCATTGAAATAGTTATAAACATAGTCGATCCGCTGTGCAAGATTTGAGGTAATTTTTTTCGCAATAGTATTCCGGTCGGGATTGTGCCTTAAAACAAGGCAGAATATTTCTTCCAGTGTTTTCATGTCAAGTTTCCGAAAATAATCAAATCGCATATTGAAGAATGTCATATCATAGATGAGAAAATTTTCCGTTTTAAGAGGGGTTAGATACCGCGTTTTTTCGAGGCGCGACCAGCCGAATTGTTTCGGAGTCCCTTCGATTTTAATTCCTTCAAACAGAAGATCCGCGTTTTGAAAGTCAATAGGAATTACAATTTGATTGTTACGGCTGTTATATTTAATCATGTAGTTGTTTGGATTGCGATCTTCGTCACAGTAAATCCAGCGGTTGATAAGATCCAGAAGAAGTTGTTCCTTAAGTTCTACTACAACTGTATAGTTTGCTCCTGAAAGCTGCTCAGAACGGTTAATTACTTTCGTGGCTTTGTAAAACTCACCTCCGATCTTCGTAATCATTGTAGGAGCTGACGGAGTCCGGACAAGATGGTCAATAAAATAACAAATCGTAGCGATCTCAGTTTGTCTTTGACTATCCGTATCTATTTTTTTCACAATCCATTTTGTTTCTGGATGGGCTGTCTCACATGCCCCGATATAGTTTCGGATCTCCGCAAAAAACGGGACCCGCATGGATCCATCAAGTCTGAGAATTTCATCCGTGCAGTAATAGGAAACGAGCTTTTCTGTAGGGATATCGATATTTAATGTTTCAATAATATCAGAATCAGCAAGAAAATCCTTTAAATGGGTATAATCGAAATATTCCATTCCTTATCCTCTCTCTGTTTTAGCCCTCAGGCATAATCATCAAGAACAAATCTTCGGGGAACAAGTTTCAGATCCGCATATTTTACTTTATACTTTGTAGAATTTATAAAAGAAAGATACGGGCATTTTTTAGGTAAATTACTATAAAGGATCACATGATCCTTAGTTCCTGCTGGATTAATCCAGATCGAATCATTATCTCCCCATTTCCACATGGGATTATGCCCTACAATTACAGGAATGTCAGGAGCACAACCTAACAACCTGCGAAGGTCGATCAGGTCGTCGTTGCAGTATTCTTTCATACTCGGCGTTGATCGGGTTTCATTTAGTCGATTCCAGATGAGCTGCCATCTTAGATTCGGAAAATGATCAACATTGATAAGCTCTTCCCGTGTAATTCCTCCTCGCGGAGGTCCCGCATGGGTAGCGAGAAAAGATGGATGTTTGACAAAAACAGGAAGAGAATCGAAGAATCTTTGTAACAATTCTACATACGTTTCTCCATACTGAGCAGCAACAGCCTTTCTAAATTCCAGACCTTGATGGATTCCCAACTTGGAGATTGTATTCTCCAGCGTGTCGTGATTTCCTCGAATATACACCACATTCCGGGGATACCTCGCGATTAAATGAAGCATAACGGAGAGGATCTCCAGAGAGGTATCCATCTTATTCATATATCCTGTACGCTCATCGTGAACAATATCACCCAAAAATATAAGAACAATTCCATTTTCCCGAAGTTTTGTAAAATTGCCGGAATCCATAAGTATTCGTTTAAGGTTGTTCTTATTTGCGTGTAAATCGCCAATAATGATAAATTCCCTCTCTTCTTTCTCCGAAAATTCTACCAGCCCTCCAGGTTTCTTATCTGAAGATAACGGCCTTATCTTAGGATCCATGGTACGTACGATTTCAAAAGCCATTTCCAGCTTCTCAATCGGTTTGAGTTTTGAATATTGAATACTGTTCAAGATGGAACTCCTGCTTACTTGGTATTAAATAAGTTAATCACTTTCTGTATATGATACATTGAAATACAATAAATAGTAACTCCTTTTATACGCTCTCAGAATCCAGATCAAAGTATCTGAAGTCTGAAGGAGCCGTATGAGCCAATTCTTTCCATCTCTTTACGGTAAACCAGGCTTGAAAGCATCCACAGGTGGAAAATGTATCCAGGGATCTCCCCGCCCATTGGGAGGCTAATTCTTCGATAGCGGGGTTATGCCCACAGATCAGCACAGCTTCTTCCCGATCTATCGAGGTGGGAGAGTCCTTCAGCGCACACAATAGATCGAGAATCTCTTGAGAAGAGCCGGGATACAATTCTTCTACATATTCTACCGATTCCAGAGGGAACGATAGATGGGGAAGGAATAGTTCCAGAGTTTGCCGGGTACGTAACGCTGGGCTGGAAAGTACTGTATCCAGATGGATCCCCATCCGATGAAACAGGCGCCCCATTCGTTCGGCATCTTCCCTTCCACGCCTGGCCAGGGGACGTTCTCGATCCAGCACCTCTGGAAGATCTTTCTTTGCTTTTGCATGCCGAAGCAGATATACAGTTTTCATATTTAATATCCTATAAAGACTTTCTCCAGTTTGCAACAGTCTTGAACTCACCCTATTCCGAAAAAATGAAAAATTCGGTACGTTTCCCTTATGGATCGGAGAACCGCAGAGTTTCGATCCCGGTTGTTCCATCATACACGGGATTTTTTTATTCAGAACGGGTATCTAGAAGTTGATACACCCCTTCTTGCCCCCGCTCTTATTCCAGAATCCTCGATTGAGGTATTCAAGACTTTCTTTCAGCACCCAGATCAGGGAAACCATCCTCTATACCTTATTCCTTCTCCAGAAGTGTGGATGAAACGCCTTATTGCGGAGGGCTGGGGATCCTTATTTCAGATCTGTAAAGCTTTCCGCAATGCGGAAAATATTGGAAGAAACCACAATCCTGAATTTACCCTGCTGGAATACTATACGCTGGGAGCAGATTACCTCAACTCGATTGAAATAACGGAAGAGTATTTCCGGTACATCCTTTCTCACATAGACCCTGAGGACATATATCCGGAAGTAGAAACCTTTTCTCCTCCATTCCAGCGTGCTACAATGCAGGAAGTATTCCAGGAGTTTGTCGGATTTGACCTTTCTGTTTGTTCCAGAGAAGACCTGATCGAACAGGCACGCTCCCTGGGGATGGTTGTACCGGAGAACGAAACCTGGGAAGCCGTCTTTAATCGAATCTTCGTAGACCGGGTGGAAACGAGACTTCCTCGAAACCGTCCCCTGGTTCTTCTGGATTACCCTGCCGAGGTCCGCTGTCTCGCTAAACGGATTCCCGGAACGCCCTGGAGAGAGCGCTGGGAACTTTACATAGG
>JAGODW010000201.1 GCA_017998025.1 Spirochaetales bacterium | reverse complement strand
GGGGGGGGAGCCGTTCTAAGATTGTCTCTTCCGTCGGTCGTATAAGACTCCGGGTACCGGGACGGTAATCGTACTTGTCAAGGTCCAGTGCTACAACAATACCCCGCCTCAGGGGAGTATACGGAGTTGTCCGTTCAACCAGCATGATCCCTGGTTCCAGCTCTTCGAGAATTCCCTGAGATAGATACTCTTTCAGGGTCTGATGGATGCGGGTGATTCGGGCTTTCTCTTCAGGAGTTCCCAGGTAGCATTCGGGCAGGATACAGTGGAGTGTGGAGGGAGCACTCCCGATTTCCGCTTCTAACCGTTTCCAGACCTCCGGTTCTGAGGTAAATTGGTCGCAGGCGATGATAGGCCATTTCCGTAAATCGATGTACCGGTTGGGAACGAGTATCCGGGGGAAGTGAATCCCCAGCTCTTCTGGCCCGGGGAAAAGTTTTTTTTCTTCAATCATATGTTTCACGTAGTTCCTCCGACGTTTTTCGTATGAGGAAGCCCTCTTCTACAGAGACTCCCGGTTTGATCCATACCCTGTGCCCATGGGAAGCTTCCTTTACCGGATTCCCTTCTTCTGTATAGAGTAAGAATGAGTTATCGAAAAGCTTTGAGATCTGAGGGCCAATATATTCCACCGGTTCTCCGACCACGAGACAATTTCGTAGATCAAGGGCGTACAACCCTTCCGTATTCCTGTTTCCAATGATTCCAATAAAGGTGTGGTGTTCCTTGTAGAAGGGGCCTGCGGGATGTTCCACGGAATCTCTCCCAAAGTAGAAACCTGTACAGTATTCTCGATGGCTGACACGGAACACATCTTCCCGGTATACGGGAAGGTCCGGAACCTCTTCCCCGGTAAGGGCTTCGATCTGTTTCCTGTACGCACGGGTGACAACGGCTGTGTAGTAGAGGGATTTCATCCTTCCTTCGATCTTAAGGGCATCGACTCCTGCCCGTTGAATTTCCTTTAGATGATCGATCATACAGAGGTCTTTCGAGGAAAGGATCGTCGTGTACTCCCCGGTTTCTAACAGGGGATAGTACTCTCCCGGCCGTTCCGCTTCTTCTAGAACCCGATAGTTCCATCGACAGGCATGGGCGCAGTGCCCCTCGTTTGCAGAACGGCCGGCCATCCATGCGCTAAGAAAACACCGTCCCGAATAAGCGAGACACATAGCTCCATGCACAAAGATTTCGATTTCTAATTCAGGAACGGTTTCCTTGATTTCTGCAATTTCCTCAAGAGATACTTCCCGTCCTGGAATAATCCTTTGAAATCCCAGATCCCGATAGATCCGGGCAGCTTCCCGATTGGTACAGTTTGCCTGGGTACTGAGGTGCAGGGCAACCCGGGGAAACCGTTTCTTGAGAAGGGGAAGAATTCCTAGATCACTTATAATGAAAGCATCAAAGGGGTAAAATTCCAGATAGTCTAATTCTTGTTCGAGACGTTTTAGATCCTGGTTGTGAAAGCTGATATTCAGGGCACCGTACAGTTTCTTATTTCCCTTGATGTTTCGAATTTCTTCCCATTCATCCCCCTTGAAGTTATCTGCCTTGGTTCGCAGGGAAAAATTTTTAATCCCGATATATACGGCATCCGCCCCGTAACGGTAGGCATACTTAAGTTTCTCTAAATTACCGGCTGGTGATACAAGTTCCATCGTATAAGGAGAGTACCGTTTAAAAGAACGTCTTTTCAAGAGGCCCGGGTTTCTTTATAATGCGTTCCACAGAATGAGTACTATACAGCCTATGAAAAAATCTACGAGGCCGGATCGGGCGATCCTCCTCTTTTCCTGTCCGGATGTACGAGGGATCGTTGCAGAAGTATCCCATTTTATCTTTACCTACAACGGAAATATCCTTCGTTCAAACCAGCATAGCGATCCGGAAACAAACACCTTTTTCATGCGGGTAGAGTGGGATATCTCCGATTTTCACATCCCGGAACAGAAGATTCGTCCTGCATTTGAACCGATCGGAGAAAAGTTCTCGATGGATTGGAGAATAGAGTTTTCTTCTAAGGTTCCCCGGATTGCAATACTCGTATCGAAACTGGAGCATTGCCTCTACGATTTAGTACTTCGGAACAAAGAAGGTGAAATCCCTGGCGAGATCGTGTTGATATTGGGAAACCATCCGGAACTGGAGCCTGTGGCTGCGTATTTCCAGATTCCTTTCCATTGTGTACCAATAGCTCCGGAAACGCGTACAGAGGCTGAACAACGACAGATGGAAATTCTTCGGAAGGCAGAGGTGGATCTGATCGTCCTGGCCCGGTATATGCAGGTTTTAAGCCCTTCTTTTGTGAACGGGTACCGGCACCGGATCATAAATATTCATCATAGTTTCCTTCCCGCCTTTGTAGGAGCCAAGCCGTACCATCAGGCTTTCAACCGCGGGGTAAAGATTATTGGGGCAACAAGTCACTATGTGACGGAGAACCTCGATCAAGGTCCCATTATCGAACAGGATGTTGTGCGGGTGACACATCAGGACGCTGTGCCGGACATGATCCAGAAAGGGAAAAATCTGGAACGTCTTGTGCTTTCCCGCGCGGTTAAGCTTCATCTGGAACATAAGATACTGGTATTCGGAAATAAGACAATTGTATTCGATTGAAGGAGAAGTAGCATGGTAGAACCGTTAAAGAAGAATCCGAAGTTCAGTCCACGACGGGGTCCGGTGGTATTGGCCATACTGGATGGGGTAGGGTATGGAGCCTACAAAGAAGGGGATGCTGTAGCAGAGGCTATGACTCAGAACCTAGATTCCCTCAGAGCTCACTGGCCTAATACACGGTTGAAGGCGCATGGGACTGCCGTAGGTCTCCCCTCGGATGAAGACATGGGAAACAGCGAGGTTGGACACAACGCGATTGGCTGTGGAAGGGTATATGCGCAGGGAGCAAAACTGGTAAGTGTTTCCATCGAAACCGGTGCCCTGTTCCAGGGCCCTGTCTGGAAGAAACTTATCGAGTATGTGAAGAAAAATAACGGTACCCTCCATTTCCTCGGTTTGTTTTCTGATGGAAATGTGCACAGTCATCTGGATCATCTCAAGGCCATGCTGGAGCGGGCGGCCGAAGTAGAGGGAGTAAAAAAGGCCCGGATCCATATCCTTCTAGATGGGAGGGATGTGGGAGAAACATCTGCCCTGGAGTACATAGATCCATTCGAGGAATTTTTAGCCCGATTAAATAGCAAGGGAGTGGATTACCGAATTGCCTCAGGGGGAGGACGACAGGTAATAACGATGGACCGGTATGGGGCAAATTGGGACATGGTTCGAAAGGGCTGGGAAGTGCATGTGCAGGGGAAGGGAAGACAGTTTCCCTCTGCCCATGAAGCTGTCGTAACTCTACGGAAAGAGACAAACGCCATTGATCAGGATCTACCCCCCTTTGTGATTGCGGAGAACGGAAAACCTGTGGGTCCTATCCAGGATGGAGATTCTGTGATTTTATTTAACTTTCGAGGAGATCGAGCCCTGGAAATAACGGCAGCTTTTGAACAGGACGACTTTGACAAATTTGACAGGGGGAGAAGGCCAAAGGTGGAGTTTGCCGGAATGATGGAGTATGACGGGGATATGCATGTTCCTAAACAATATCTGGTTTCCCCCCCCTCGATTGACCGGACTGTAGGAGAGTATCTGGTAGCTTCTGGCGTCCGGCAACTGGCCATCAGCGAAACGCAAAAGTTTGGTCATGTGACCTATTTTTTTAACGGGAACCGGACGGGTAAGTTCGACGAGAAACTGGAAGACTATGTTGAAATCACTTCGGATATCGTTCCGTTCGAGGACCGTCCCTGGATGAAGTGTGCGGAGATTACCGATTATGTGATTCAGGCTATCCAGAGCGGAAAGTACGGTTTTATACGGTTGAATTATCCCAACGGTGACATGGTGGGACATACGGGGATCTACGAGGCAGTTCTCTGCGCAATTGAAGCAATCGATCTTTGTCTGGGAAGATTGATAAAGGTTGTGGAAAAAGCAGGGGGAATCCTGGTGGTATCGGCCGATCATGGAAACTCGGACGACATGTTTGAGCATGATAAAAAAACGGGTGCTGTAATCCGAAAACCGGACGGTACGCCGAAAGCAAAAACAGCTCATTCATTAAATCCAGTTCCCTGTATCATCTTTGATCCGGAAGGGAAGGGGGAGTATGAACCGAAGCTTAAGGAAGGGCTGGGGATAAGCTCTCTCGCAGCCACCTGCCTGGAACTGCTGGGGTTTATTCCTCCAGCTGAGTACGATCCCAGCGTGCTAAAAGAGAAAT
>JAGODW010000200.1 GCA_017998025.1 Spirochaetales bacterium | reverse complement strand
CAATATGGGGGGTTGTAATACAGTTCTTTGCTTTCAGTAGAGGATTTGTTATGGCAGGCGGCTCGGTAAAACCAACTACGTCAAGAGCGGCTCCCGCAATCTGGCCAGCGTTCAAGGCATCTGCAAGATCCTGATCAACGATTAGCCCCCCTCGGGCAGCGTTGATTAAGAATGCGGTTTTCTTCATCAGTTTCAGGGTATTTTTATTGATCATACCGGTGTTTTCCGGAAAGAGGGGACAGTGGAGGGTAACCACATCGGAGCGGCGGAGAAGTTCCTCTACTTCCACCCATTCGAACGGGTACGAAGGGGGATTGTCCCGATAGGTATCGTATGCAAGTATCTTCATACCGAAAGCACGACCAATCTCTCCGACCCTTCTTCCGATACGGCCGAATCCGATAATTCCCAGGGTTTTATCGTACAGTTCCACCAGGGGATAATCCCAGAAACAAAAGTCTGGTTGATTGGACCACTTTCCTGCCTTTACCACTGCATCATGATGCCCCACATGGTGACAGAGCTCCAGAATTAGAGCAAATGCAAACTGAGACACATTGATGGTGCCGTACTCGGGGATGTTGGTTACGGGAATACCCTTTTGCCGGGCGTATTTAAAATCTACCACGTTGTACCCGGTAGCAAGGACCCCAATACATTTTAACCGGGGAAGCTGATCAATGGTTTCTTTTGTTATAGGAGTTTTATTTGTGACCAGGATATCGGCATCCTTACTTCGAGGGACGATATCCTCCGGATTAATTGTCCGATCATACACCGTAAGGTTTCCCAGCGCTTCGAATTCTGTCCAGGGATTATCTCCCGGATTTAAGGTGTATCCGTCTAGTACCACGATATTTATATTTTTTTGAGCCATGTGTTTCCTCTTACCTCCATTCATTAATTTAAAGTTGAAAAGGGTGCTCAAAATTCAACAGATATATAACACATTTTGAGAAATTTGTCCAGAGAGTGAGGACAAAGAATCAAAGAGAAACATTGACATAAGATCGATTCCTACTTTAGGATAGCATTACCTATGCCAAAAAGATCAGACATTGAAAAAATTCTCATTATAGGATCAGGTCCTATTGTGATTGGGCAGGCCTGTGAATTTGATTATTCCGGCTCTCAGGCATGCAAAGCGCTTCGTTCTCTGGGATATAAGGTAGTGCTGGTGAACTCGAATCCAGCTACCATTATGACGGATCCCGGTATGGCCGATGCAACCTACATCGAACCGCTCAACGAATACGCCCTTACAGAGATTATAAAGAAGGAACGTCCAGATGCCCTGCTTCCCAACCTGGGAGGACAGACCGGATTAAATTTATCTTCGATGCTGGCAAAGAATGGTATCCTGGATACTTACGGGGTAAAAGTAATTGGGGTAAATCTGGAGGCAATAGAACGGGGGGAAGATCGTACTGCCTTTAAAAAGACCATGCTGGAGCTTGGGATTGATGTACCGAGGAGCAAAGCCGCTCATAACGTTGAAGAGGCTGATAAAATTGCTGAGGAGTTGAGGTATCCGGTAGTGATTCGACCCGCCTATACCCTGGGAGGCACAGGTAGCGGCCTTGTCTATAATAAAGAAGAATTACCGATTGTTGCTTCCCGTGGATTAGCGGCCAGCATGGTTCACCAGGTACTTGTGGAGGAGTCGGTCGCAGGATGGGAGGAACTGGAGCTTGAAGTAGTAAGAGATGCTAAGAACCAGATGATTACTGTCTGTTTTATAGAGAATGTTGATCCTATGGGAGTACATACGGGGGATTCTTTCTGTGTAGCTCCGATGTTAACCATTCATCCGGATCTGCAGAAAAAACTTCAAGAATACTCCTATCGAATTGTGGAATCCATTGGGGTAATCGGAGGAACCAATATTCAATTTGCCCATGATCCTGTTACCGATAGAGTAGTCGTGATAGAGATCAATCCTAGAACTTCCCGTTCCTCTGCCCTGGCATCAAAAGCGACCGGTTTTCCGATTGCCTATGTTTCTGCCCTTCTGGCAGCAGGATTAACGCTGGATGAACTACCGTACTGGCGTGAAGGAACGCTGGAAAAGTACACTCCTTCCGGGGATTATGTGGTGGTTAAGTTTGCAAAATGGGCCTTTGAAAAATTTGAAGGTCTTGAAGACAAACTGGGAACCCAGATGAAAGCCGTTGGAGAGGTGATGAGTATTGGAAAGACCTACAAAGAGGCTCTCCAGAAGGCGATACGGTCCCTGGAAATGGGTCGGTATGGGTTGGGGTTTGCCAGAGGCTTACATAAACTACCCCTGGAAGAGTTGATGCATCGACTGAATTATCCTACAAGCGAACGACAGTTTATCCTGTACGAGGCACTCCGGAAGGGCGCTACAGTAGAAGAACTCTATAAAAAGACAGCTATAAAACCCTGGTTTCTCCAGCAGATGAAGGAGCTTGTGGAACTGGAAGAGCAGATCCTTTCCTATAAAGAAGAAGTGTTGCCGGATGACCTTTTAAGAAAAGCAAAACAGGATGGGTTTTCCGATAAGTATCTTTCTCAGCTTCTAGGAGTTTCCGAGAAGCAGATACGGGAAAGGCGGACAGCTCTGGGGATGGTACAGGCATGGGGAGCGGTACCCGTGAGCGGCGTAGAAGAGGGAGCCTATTACTACTCCACCTACTCCGGGACAGATCAGGTTGGAGTGAGCCCCAAAAAGAAGATTATGGTACTGGGAGGGGGCCCGAATCGTATTGGTCAGGGAATCGAGTTTGACTACTGCTGTGTCCATGCTGCATTTGCTATTCGGGATGCAGGGTACGAATCGATCATGGTGAACTGCAACCCTGAAACCGTATCTACTGATTACGATACTTCGGATAAGCTATACTTTGAACCCTTAACGCTGGAAGATGTACTGGCAATTTACCAGAAGGAAAAGCCGGAAGGTGTCGTAGTACAATTTGGCGGACAGACTCCCCTCAACATTGCAGCGGAGCTTGCAGCTGCAGGGGTTCGAATTTTGGGTACGTCTGTAGAGGCGATAGATCTGGCAGAAGACAGAGATCAATTTCGGCATGTGATGGAAAAACTCGAAATCCCGCAACCTGCTTCAGGGATGGCGGGCTCGCTGGAGGAAGCGATCACCATTGCAGAGCGTATCGGGTACCCTCTTATGGTCCGCCCTTCGTACGTACTGGGTGGGAGGGGAATGAAAATCGTATTGGATGAGGAGATGCTAAAACAGTACGTTACCGCAGCGGTAATCATCTCGCCGGAACGTCCGATCTTGATTGATAAGTTTCTGGAAAATGCAATTGAGACAGAAGCAGATGCGATCGGGGATGGGACAGACATTTTTGTACCTGCCATTATGGAACATATTGAGTATGCGGGTGTTCATTCGGGTGATTCAGCCTGCGTGATCCCGCCTGTGAACATCTCCGAGAAGCATAGAAGGACAATCGTGGAGTATACCCATCGGATTGCACGGGAACTCCATGTGGTAGGACTGATGAATATCCAGTATGCCATTTGTAACGGTACCGTTTATATTCTGGAGGCAAATCCCCGCGCCTCCCGAACAGTCCCCCTTGTTTCAAAAGTATGCAATATCCCCATGGCAAAAATTGCTACGCAGATTCTATTGAATAAAAAACTGAATGATTTTCATTTGAACAATAGAACGATTCCCTATTTTGGGGTAAAAGAGGCTGTATTCCCTTTCAATATGTTCCCCGACGTAGACCCTGTTCTAGGGCCTGAGATGCGTTCCACCGGCGAGGTGCTGGGACTGGCGGATTCTTTTGGATTAGCTTTTTTCAAATCTCAGGAAGCTGTTCAGGCCTCGCTACCCCTCGAAGGGAACATCCTGATTACAGTTGCGGATCGGGATAAGAAAGCCATCCTGGAGGCAGCCCGCAAATTTTACCAACTGGGATTCACGATCCTGGCGACGAAAGGTACCCGGGAGTTCCTGCAGAATCAGGGGATCGAGTGCTGCCTGGTGAGGAAAATACAGGAAGTAAGGCCGAACATCATGGATATAATGAAAAACGGAGAAGTGGGGCTGATCATTAATACGCCGGCCGGGAAACAGAGCGAGACGGATGATTCGTTTATTCGAAAGAATGCTATTAAATACCGGATCCCCTACATCACAACAACCGCTGCAGCCCTCGCAGCAGCCATCGGAATTGCCGTGCGAAGAGAAGGGAACTACACGGTCAAATCCTTACAGGAATATCATCAGGCTGTATTATTATAGTAAAAATTAATAAAAGGAATCATCTGTGTGTAAAAGCATAGTGGATGGA
>JAGODW010000199.1 GCA_017998025.1 Spirochaetales bacterium | reverse complement strand
TTCAGGACGCGACGACCCTGAACATTTGTTGAAGTACAATCAGCCTTCATTACCAGCTGTGCAAAGGTAAAAAAAGCTAAAGCAAGCCGATCAAAATGATTCGTACCATTTCTCTCATCGTATGCGGCTACGTATCGTAGAGACTTCAGAAACGTACGAGGTTTGTTCCCTCCTTTTTTATAGATTTCGTTACTCAAGACTTTCCAGTGTTCCAGCAGTTCATCCTTACGATAATCGGAAAGCGAATCATACTTGAATAAGTTTACGATAAGGTTCCGATTCTTTGCCAGCTGCTGTTTTAAGGGAAGAAAACACATGAGGAGAAAGAGCTTTGTTTCCTCCGAGATCTGATAATCGTACCCCAGACAGGAATAGGCGATATAAAAGAGGTCGTCGATCAGCTTCAATAAAAAGGTCGGTTCGTTGTTGAATCGTTCGTATTCCAGCAGAAGGCGGTTCAGTTCCCTTGCTTCCTGGAGAAGAAACGAAATATTTCTTTTTCGGTCTTCCGCAGTCCTAGGAGCAGCAGTTTGAAGAGCCACGGCACCACGGTCTTCATCCGGCAGCCCTGACTCTGTTTTTTCCCCCTTCTCTAGAATCTTCGCATCTCTCTTTCCCGACTTATCTGCCGTACTTGAATCCGGGGGAACCCCACCATCGAAGAATTCCGAAAGGTTCTTTAAATGCTCAAAAAAAGTTGAAAGACTGAAGCTCCTTCCACTCACGGTAAATACCGCTTCTCCTCCCTTTCGTTGAAAGAGGATCTGAGAATACGCGGAGGTACGCTTCTGGCGCACCGAAAGGAGGCTTTCCAGAGGAATCACTTCTGGAGGAGAGGTTCGTTCTCCTGAAAGGAAAAAGAGCACCCGCCGATCGGTAAGGCAGAGTACTCCCGCGGCTCCAGAACCCGGACTCTGGAACGAATCTCCCTTGTAAAATCCTTCCAGCACATCCAGAATTGTTTCCCCATTTTCCAGCCTTTCACAGAAGGATTGGAGAAGCTCGTTGCGGAAGGAAACAAACCGCCAATTCCAGATAGAATCAAGAATCTGCAGTACCTGGTTAGTATCCAGCACATATCTACTCTAACAGAGATTCAAAAAAAACACAAAGGCACTTTTATACCCACCAGCGAGAAATAACGCTGGAACCTACCGACCTATCTGTCCTGGCGACTCGTCTCTCCTCTGTACCGGACATCCGGAGACGTTTTTAATTGACCAGGAAGATAGAAAACTTTATAACTTTTCTCTATGGGAACAAATCTATTGCTTCTCCTCACAGCCTGTATCTGGGGATTCGCTTTTGTCGCTCAACGGGTAGGAATGGAGTATGTGAGTCCATTTGGGTTCAACGGAATCCGATTCGCACTGGGCGCGCTGTCCCTTCTACCCCTGCTGATCCGACCTCAGCGGTTTCTACAGCAGGGATCGGAACAATCAATACCACACTCGGGCCGTTTCAGCCTTTTGAAAAGAGGTCTAATCGCAGGCTTTCTCTTGTTCGGAGGATCCAGTCTCCAGCAAGTCGGCATCGTATACACCACGGCAGGAAAAGCCGGATTCATCACCGGTCTATACGTGGTTCTCGTTCCCCTCATCGGTACTATTTTTGGAACCCGAAGCGGAGCATATCGCTGGATCGGCGCTCTTTGTGCCGCTATTGGATTATATTTTCTCAGTGTTACCGGGGACTTTCAAATTGGCCGGGGAGATTTTCTGGTATTCCTGAGCGCCTTTTTCTTCGCCTTCCATGTCCTATACCTTTCCCGGGTTTCCCCCCTCCATGATCCCATCCCTCTATCGATCCTTCAGTATGGGGTTGTTTCTTTGTTAAGTATGGGTACAGCTCTCTTTACAGAAACCCTGGAGATCGATTCGTTCATTTCTGCCTGGCTTCCGATTTTGTACGGTGGTATCTTTTCTGTGGGAATCGCCTATTCCCTCCAGGTAATCGCTCAGAAAAAGGCGCATCCTACCCATGCAGCGATCTTATTAAGCATGGAGGGGTTGTTCGCAGCCCTGGGAGGAGCGCTTCTGCTCCATGAGACGTTTACCCTGAGGGAAACCTTTGGGGCGCTGCTGATGCTGGGAGGGATAATCCTCGGCCAGTGGGAACGATAGAGGAGGCAGAAACGATGCGCACAGGATTTGCTCTATTTTTTTCGCTATTTTTTCTTCTGTATACAGGAATCCAATTCTATATAGGATTCCATGGGTGGAAGCTCCTTAAAGCATTCCAGGTACCTATTTCCCCTATACTCTACGGGATTCTCTTTGCCCTATTAGCTTACTCGTACTTCCTATCACGGCTCGGAAATCATACCCTGCCCGATCCTATCTATCGGACTCTCCACCTGGTCGGCGCCTACTGGATGGGAGCCATGATGTACCTATTTCTTTTTCTTTTGATTTTTGATGTCTTGTTCCTTATACGAAAACTTCTTTCAATATTCATTGCATCCCCCTTCCTTCGGATCCCTCTCTCTACAGTTGGGGTTCGGATCCTGGGAGTAGGTACTGTGGGGATTGTTTTAACCCTCCTGGTGTTTGGCACCCTCGAGGCCCGTTCCCCCCGGGTTACCCGCTACACCCTGGAAATCCCCAAACGGAACAGCACCCGGGACTTTCTCCGGGCTGTTTTTATTTCCGATATCCACCTGGGAACTCTAATAGCGAACTCATGCCTTGAACACCTGGTGGATCAAGTACTATCTCTCAGTCCTGATATCGTACTTCTGGGAGGAGATGTGCTGGACGAAGATCTGGGGCCATTTGTGAAACAGAACATGACAAAGACTCTGGCGCGTCTTGAGGCTCCGATGGGCGTGTATGCCATTCCGGGAAACCATGAGTACATTGGCAGGCATTTAACGGAATTCTCCGAGTATCTGAAAGAGGCAGAGGTACAGATTCTGATCGATGAAACGGTTGAGGTGGCCGATTCTTTTATCCTGATTGGCAGGAATGATCGATCGGCCGGGATGTTCAACGGAACAAAGCGTAAGGATCTCTCGGCCCTTCTGGAAGGGGTAAACCGGGAGCTTCCCTGGATTCTCCTGGATCATCAGCCGTATCA
This sequence comes from Spirochaetales bacterium, assembly GCA_017998025.1. GTDB lineage: Bacteria > Spirochaetota > Spirochaetia > DTKZ01 > DTKZ01 > DTKZ01. The sequence continues at coordinate 1,224 of JAGODW010000199.1, read as the reverse complement.
GTATGAAGAGGTTGAAGATGCAGGGATAGACCTGATGCTTTCCGGCCACACCCACCGGGGGCAGATCTGGCCCAACCAGTACATCACCCGTAAGGTCTACGAACTGGACTACGGGTACAAAAAAAAGGGAAAGAGCCACTTTATCGTATCTTCCGGGTATGGAACCTGGGGCCCTCCCTTGCGGATCGGGAGCCCCCCGGAGATCGTTCTGCTGGAAATCCGGTTCATTCCGAACCTATAGGACGCATCCCTATCGGCTGCTCTGAATAGCCCGTGGGATACGGGCATCATTCTCTGACAGGTGGGAAGGCCCTAGCAGAGCATCAATCGGGTACGGACCGCCTCTCCCCGATACCGTGCCCTTCGAGGAAAACGATTTGGCCTTCGGTACCCAGCTTCCCGCGGGAGGGAGGAGGGATGAGTTGATTGCGACTTGCGTTAATCCACTGGGGGTTAAAAGGGCCGCTCCCGTTGGATAGACATAAAGACCTGCTGCTTCCAGGATATTCCCCGCGATCAGAACCTCATTCGCTGCATAATTAACTTCACCCAAGTTAGGCACACCCGCGGGTAACGTTGCGGAGCCATAGGCCAGCGCATTACTATCGTCTATAGATAGGTCAGACGCCAGCTTTACATACACCGCATCCCCGGCAATGAGCTGGGCCTTTCCGGTTGTATCGAAAGGCGGATAGCTTACGCGATTATATATCTCGCTTGTATTTAAGCTGGTAAAGTACCGGGGATAGAGATACCGGACGTTTCTTCCCGCGTCCTTCAGATCGTCCATATACCCATACAGGCCGGTAGAATTATTTAACAGGTTGGCGAAGAGCCAGGTACGGAAAAGATACTTCCAGTCCCAGCTTCCCCCGGTTTTGGTGTTGAATGCGTGTACCACAGCCCCGGCATCTACCGCCGAATCTATCAAAATCGACCGGTAGATCTCCGGCCCCCCTCCTTGAATCCGGAGCCACTGGAAAAAGAGGTACACGGTAGAGTAGTTTACCAGAGGATCTCCCCATACACCCCAGGAAACAAAGTACTGCCCCCAGAGGTTTGCATCCGTAAGAGGATTGTAGCTTTCATATTCGGAGCCGGGCTCCCCCATCTGGTTAAAGTAATCGATCTTCCATTGGATGTGGCTATCCAGGTACAGGTACTCTGCGGCAGAAGAGAGCCCCTCGTTGATCCAGGTATCCTGGGGCGGGTGTGTTTTCGGCC
>JAGODW010000198.1 GCA_017998025.1 Spirochaetales bacterium | reverse complement strand
TTCCTGGGTATGGACCCGGGCACGATTCAAATCTCCCGCATCATCCCGCACGATGAGATCAAATCGAAAAGGTCCTTTTTCTTTATTTATTTCTTCTATAGCAAGTAAGGTGCCTTCGTACACGTCTTTGCCCAGACTGGCACCCCGGCCAGTAAGGGATGTAGAGAACCCTACTCGAATAGATTCCGACTTCTGGCAGGCTGCGAATAGTAAGGGAAAAAGAATGAGCATAGAAAGAAACTTAGGACAGACATGTTTCGTAAACATCCCATAAAAATTATCAAACTTCCGAGGGTAGATGTCAACCGGGATGGGTAGGACGGATGTGTATATATAAACAAAATTACAGTCGCAGGTGAAAGAAGGATCACCCACGACTATTTCTACTACTTCAAAACAGATAGAATCTCTTGTGCGTGTTCTTCTGGTTTGACTTTAGGAAATACGTGGGTCATAAAGTTCATCACCTGCTCGCCGACCTGCTTCATTGAAGCTTCCCTATTTCCGCGGTTTTGGCTCATTCACCGGCCATTTTGGACGACGACCTTGAAGTACATCGTCGATTCCCATGGCAGCATGGAGAGCCATCCGGGTCATACATTCGAGCGTTAAGGCTGCGTTATGGGGGCTGAGGATCACATTTTCCAGGGCAAAGAGAGGGTTATCCGGTTTCGGAGGTTCCGGATCATACACATCTACTCCTGCGCCGGCTATCTTTCCGCTTTTCAATGCTTCTGCAAGGTCTTTCTCCACCAGAATGTCTCCCCGTGCAGCATTTACCAGATAGGCAGTGGGCTTCATCATCTCAAAGTACTTCTTACCGATCAGTCCCCGGGTTTCTTTTGTAGCGGGTAGATGAAGACTGATAAAATCAGCTGTTTTAAATACCTGTTCTAAATCTGTAACGAGTTTTGCATCAGGTACCCCTTTGATCTCTTTGATGTAGGGATCGTAGACCAGGATTTCCATATCGAGTCCATACCGTGCTTTCTTTGCTACGAGGGAACCTACCCGGCCTGCGCCGACGATTCCCAGTACCTTTCCTGCTAAATCAGCTCCTTTTACCCGGTTTCGGAACTCCCAATCTCCGGTCCGTGTAGCATGATCTCCCCGGACAAAGTTTCTTGCCAGCGCTATGATCATACCGACAGCGTACTCAGCAACCGAGCTTGCGTTGGATTCCGGTGCATAGGTAACCCATACGCCCCGTTCCGTAGCCGCCTGAACATCGATATTATCTACCCCTACGCCGTGACGGCTGATCACCTTTAACCGGGGAGCAGCCTCGATCACTTCCCGGGGAAACGGTGCAGTACGGGCAAGAATTGCATCGCAATCCACTACGTCCTTCTTGATCGCCTCTACCGTTGCTCCGGATCCCATCTTGATCTCGTATCCCCGATCCCGAAGATACTTCTTTCCTTCTTCTACAATGTCCTGGGGGATCAATATTTTACAACTCATACTCAGGCTCCTTTTATTTTTTTAATTGTGCCAACCCTTCCCGGGCAGCTCCCATCAGCATATTCACATCGTTCGACCATAAATTGCAGGTCATGCCTTTGGCGATCCAGGGTTTCAGCTCGTCGGTTACCATGAGATGGATTCCGGAAAATTTTCCCGCCTTCTTTGCAGCTCCAATGATCTTGTCCATGGCCTCAAGAAACTTGGGATGGTCCTTCTGCCCCATGATCCCCAGACTCTGGCTTAGATCATTCGGTCCTACGAACAGTACATCGATCCCGTTCAAGGCAATCAATTCGTCTACAATAGCAACACCTGCAGGGGATTCGATCTGGGCCATCAGGATGCTTTGCTCGTTCTGCTGTTGCATGTACTGAGCCGCTGGAGGTGTTTTCTCCCAGCCGGTATGAGCCCGTGTTAACGCCACGCCCCGGTTTCCCATCGGTGCATACTTCGAGTAGGAAATGAGATCTTTCGCCTGCTGGACGGATTCCACCTGGGGGAGAAGAATCCCGGCTGCTCCCATTTCCATCGACTTTAATACTACTTCCCTCCGGACTTCTGGAATTCGGATCATCGAGGGAAGTCCGCATTCTCGTCCCATGGCGAACATCGCCGCCACCTGGCTATAGTCGAAATTCCCGTGTTCACAGTCTACGATAAAATAATCGAATCCGCAGACTTTCAGCATCTTCACCAGTTCAGGATTTTCAAACACCGTAATCATGGTGCCTAGAATTTTTTCTCCCTTCCGGAGACGTTCTTTCAGATTGCTTGTCATCTTATATACTCCTGTTCCATCAATAAATTTCTTACGATTTTAATGCAATTACCATACCAGGAACAGGAAACTTCCAGGACTCTTTAGTTGAATCACTATCTAATTACCTTGTAAAGAATTGATTATATCTTTTATGGCCTCTACCCAGGAAAAAGCGGCAGCGATGGGGTATCGTTGCATCCTGTTGCAGAGAAGAAGGGAATTCGCCGGCAGAGCATGTTACAAAATGGTAACAATCTGAAACAGCTCCATGAAACGAGTATTTAGGTTAACACTTGAATGCTCGAAGGATTGTTGTTGCTCCCCCGGATGAAGCCGCTGCAATAATAAGCGGATCCCAAAATGAATATTTGTATCCACATACACTGTATCATCGTTCATGTAATTCCTCGCGCTGGCAGGGAAGGTTTTCCTCTGTTCCCAGATGAAATCCCTGTTCCATGCGTCTGATTTCTGCTTCCATTGCTTCTCTATAGCCTGTATCCTTCCTTATTTTTTCTTCCAGAGATTCCCGTATTAGAGCGCTGAGTGACCTATCCTCCTTTAACGCTAACGCCTTAGCTTTTTTCAGTATTGTTTTGGGAAGGGATACTGTTACATTTCTCCGTTCCATTGAACATCTCCTTCTATCATCAAATAATTATGTGTTGTGTTAATGGGTCGTAGGGATGCATGCATACTTTCAGCACCCTCAATGCCATTTAAAAGAGTCTTTGCTACGCGGATTAAGGCATTGTCAAGCTGCCAGGTGTTAGGCGGCCCATCCAAAAGCCCGCCGCCGAAGAGGCAAGCTTTCACCAAAGAGCCAGCAAAGAGTTCTCGAACAAGGCTCCCCCTGAAGTGCCTCGTGTGTCCTAACGGGGCATGGTTTGGATGCTTTTCTTGATTGCTTCGCCTAGTGCTTGGTTCTTAGCAGTGATGTTGAAACCAGGGTCTGAAATTTCTTCTGCAAGACCGTCCCCTTCTTCGTACACCCGGGCTCCGTTCACGGGCATGAGGTAGCCGTAATCATCCCCTTTTTTACCGGTCATGATGAAGCCCATGGTGAAGTTCTGGATACCCGAGGACGTAAGGGTGCCCGAATAGAGGTTAACCGTCGTATAGGTAATTCCGTACTCCTCGTATTTACCTTCGGTTTCCATGTACACGGTAAAGTCGTTGCCTTCACCGAAGATGAAGGCGCCTCTGGCGGTCGCCTCGTCGCCATAGTCGTTGTAGTAGTCTAGCTTCAGCGAGTTGCCGCTCTGGTCGTGGAAGTACCAATAGTAGTTGAGGTCCTGTGGGTAAAGCTCGGTGGTATCCCCGATGCAATCCAGGTCGTTGGTGTTGTAATAGCCGGTGATATTCGGCGGGTTCTTGCCTTCATAAATGGGCATGCCCAGGTCTTCAAGACGCTGCACCTGCTCGTCGGTCAACATTTCTTCCACGGCTTGTTCAGGTGATACGGAGTCATCATCGCCCCCGGAATCACTGCAGGAAAAGAAGAGGGAAAACGCGGTCAGGATGGCTAGGGAAAATAGAACTTTTTTCATGAATAGACCTCCCCTATGACTGTTTCTATACTTTTGTTTAGTATAGTTAAAACGGCAACTCTGTAAATTTAGTATATGCTTCAAATATTAAAACTGTCAATGAAATGGCTAGAAATCCAGAAATTCCCCACACGATTATAAGGGATAGGGAGGGTGGTCGGAAGAGGAATAAATCATCAAAAAAATATTGACTTACTTAATAAATTGCATTACTTTTTATTTGTAAGGTGGTATGCAAATGATTACTAAAAAAATTACCTCAAAAGGACAGGTTACCATTCCCAGGTATATTCGGGAAAAATTAGGTTCCGATTACATCAAATTTGAAATAGAAGGAAATCAGATTTTAATACGACCGGTCGTTCCTGCAAGAGGAAGCCTGGCAGCGTATGCGGATCCAGACAAACGGGAGCACGAAAGAGATGCATGGGCCCGGGCGGTGGCTGAACGTAAAGGAACTAACCTTGACAGTCATTGATGCAAACATAGTGCTTCGCTATCTCCTGGATGACATACCCGACCAGGCCGATAAGGC